>NZ_CP023049.2:3901686-4201816 GCF_002285635.2 Chryseobacterium piperi
AGTGAAGAAAGGGGATGTGATCTGTAAGTGGGATCCGTATAACGCGGTAATCATTGCAGAAACTTCTGGTAAGGTGGAATACGAAGATATTATCCAAGGTATTTCATTCCAGCTGGAAATTGACGAACAAACAGGATTCGAAGAGAAAGTAATCTCTGAATCTAGAAATAAGAAAGCCGTACCTACCTTGAAGGTGGTAGATTCTAAAGGGGTTGAGCAAAGAGCTTACAACTTACCGGTAGGAGCCCACTTAATGGTAAATGATGGTGAAAAAATTAAGGCGGGTAAAGTCTTAATCAAAATCCCAAGAAAATCTGCAAAAGCAGGGGATATCACCGGAGGTCTTCCGAGAGTTACTGAATTATTCGAAGCAAGAAACCCTTCAAACCCAGCGGTTGTTACAGAGATCGATGGTGTAGTTTCTTACGGAAAGATTAAGAGAGGTAACCGTGAACTTATTGTAGAGGCTAAGACCGGAGAAAGAAAAATTTACTTGGTAAAACTTTCTAATCAGATCTTGGTACAGGAGAATGACTTCGTAAGAGCTGGTTCTCCGCTTTCTGATGGTTCTATTACTCCGGACGATATCTTAAGAATCAAAGGTCCAACTGCAGTTCAGGAATATCTTGTAAATGAAATTCAGGAAGTTTACCGTCTGCAAGGGGTAAAAATTGATGATAAGCACTTCGAAATTATCGTAAGACAGATGATGACGAAAGTATCTATCGTTGATGGAGGTGATACTCAGTTCCTAGAAGGAGCTTTAGAGCACAAATATGATTTCTTAGAAGAAAACAACAGAGTATTTGGTCTTAAAGTAGTTGTTGATTCTGGTGATTCTAAAGAATTCAAACCAGGTCAGATGATTACAGCGAGGGAATTAAGAGATGAAAACTCTAAATTGAAGCGTGAAGATCAAAACCTTGTTGAAGTTAGAGAAGCACTTCCTGCTACAGCAACGCCTGTATTACAAGGGATCACAAGAGCTGCTCTACAAACTAAGTCATTCATGTCTGCAGCATCGTTCCAGGAAACAACTAAGGTTCTTAACGAAGCCGCAGTTGCTGGAAAAGTAGACTACTTAGGAGGTCTTAAAGAGAACGTAATTGTAGGTCACAGAATTCCTGCAGGTACCGGTCTTAAAGAGTATCAGAACGTTATCGTAGGTTCTAAAAAAGAATTCGAAGATATTAACTAAAATGTAGATAAAAGTTTCAGGATTCAAGTTTAAATTTTAAATTAGAGGCCTGAAACTTTTTAAACAAAAATATTTAAAGAAAACATGGACAATCAAAATCAAAATCCACAAGACGGAAACATCAACATCGAACTTAACGAAATGGTAGCTGCTGGGATCTATGCTAACTTAGCATTAGTAAACCACTCTCCATCTGAGTTTGTAGTAGATTTCATCCAATTAATGCCGGGTGTTCAACAAGCAAAAGTGAGATCAAGAGTTATCCTTGCTCCTCTTCACGCTAAAAGAGTATTATCTGCTCTTCAACAAAACATCGCTAACTACGAGCAACAATTTGGTGAAATCAAAGAAGTTGAGCCTTTCGTATTAGGTGGTAACAACGTACAAGCATAAGATTTTCTTACTATAAATCAGAATGCCTCAATATTTATTGAGGCATTTTTTTTGCCAATTCTGAAATTTTCATTCTACCCGGATATATCTTTTTATCTTTACAATGATCGACAATAACTGCTGAAATTGAATCCTCTTTAATATGATAATGAGAAAAGACCTTAAAGAAATTGCGGGCCGACTAGCCCAACCTGTTATTCTTAATGATTTTGTAGAATATGGAGGTGTTGCTGCTGCCATTGAAACCAGATCCGGTACTATTTATACGGGAATCAGTATTGATACTGCCTGTTCTATGGGGTTTTGTGCAGAGCACAGCGCCGTAGCAGAAATGCTCAAAAATGGGGAACAACATATTAAAGCGGTTGTAGCGGTAGGAAGTGATGGGAATGCTGTTCCTCCATGCGGCCGATGTCGGGAACTGATGAGCCAGCTTTCTAAAGAAAATCTAGATGCAATAGTAGAAGTTAAGAACGGAGTCTTCGTGACCTTAAAAGAATTATTGCCTTTCGACTGGAAAGAAGATCTTGAACAGAAATGGTAATTTTAGTGAATCTAACATTCTTAAAAAGTTCTTCTTACATGAAAAAGGTTACCAATTCACAATTTCACGGTTTAACGATTTTACAATACTCAATTCATTCCAATAACTAAATAACAATCTAAATGGAATTCAGAAACTTAGCAGAACTGCCCATAACAGAGCTTTTATCCGTATTTAACCAATCTTTTTCAGATTATATAGTTCCTTTTCATCTGACATTAGAACAGCTCAAATCAAAAATTGAAACTGAAAAAATAGATATGGAAGTTTCTGTTGGTGCATTTCAATCAGGTCATTTAGCCGGGTTTATCCTCCATGCAGAAAAAATTGAAGATGGAAAACGTATCATTTACAATGCAGGCACTGGAATTATACCTGAATTTAGGGGACAAGGATTGGTGAGAAAGATGTATGACTTTATTCTTCCGGGACTTCAGGATAGAAAAGCAGATGCATTGATGCTTGAAGTTATTGAGGGAAATCAGCCGGCCATAAGAGCGTATAAGAACTTAGGCTTTACCATTTCACGCAAACTGCTTTGCTTTAAAGGAAATGTAGAGCCATCAAAAAAACATACTGATATTTTAGTACGAGGGCTAGACCGTTTTCAATGGGAGATATTCACCTCTTTCTGGGATATTGAACCATCATGGCAAAGCTCAATAATGGTTCTTGAACAGCTGGGGGAAAACTCTATTATTCTGGGAGCTTATCAGGAAAACAAGCTTGTTGGATATGCTGTTTACAATCCTGTAGCTGGAAAAGTATATCAGATAGCCGTTCATAAAAATGATAGGGAAAAAGGAATTGGAACCCAGCTTTTCAATGTCATTGGACAAATGAGTGAAGGGAAGACCATATCTATAAATAACGTAGATGATTTTTCAGAGAGTACGAGTGCATTTCTTAATGCGATAGGTCTTAGAAACTGGGTGTCACAATTTGAAATGTCTTGTGAAATCCAATCTTTTAAAGGTTCCAATTATAATGAAAAAGAAAAATAATTCAATATTTAATGAAAAATATAATGGTGTATTGTTTTGATTTAATGAGTGTTATATTGAGGATTTATAAAGGTGTCGCTTGTATTTTTTGCAATTCTGATAATAAATTCATAGATTTACTATACACCAATACCATATAAAAATATGAAAAAAAGTAATGTAACATTAAAAGGAGCTAAAAAGCTAAATAGAGAAGACCAAAGAAAAGTATTTGGCGGAGCTATAAGCTGTCCGGCAGGATTTTATGCTACTACCAGAAATGGAGTAGAAGCATGTTGCCCTCGTAATGGCGGACCTTGCTTTTACTGATCATGATTTCAATGTAAATTTATGTGCCTTGCTTTTATTTAAAAAGCAGGGCATTTTTTATCCTTTTTTGAATACTCGTGACTTAAACATCGTATGTAATCGAGGTTTGCGGAAAGATCTTTTGGTTCTGATGATTTTATTGTAATATTTTAATTATAAACTATCATCATATGATTAGTTTTGAAAAAAAAGTAACTTATGTAATATACTTTTAATCCATCAAACTTTTCTGAGAAAAACTTACGATGTAACTTTGCAAAAATTTTTACAATGAAGCGAGGAATACAAATTTTACTTCTGTTTATTTCAATAATGGGCTTTGCTCAGAAACCAACGGTTGATACTACACAGGTTGTAATCCCTAATCGATACAACAGTGTTGATGCCCAAACAAAGCCTTATGTAATTATGATTTCTACGGATGGCTTTCGGTATGATTATGCTAAAAAATATCATGCTGAGAATTTGCTAAAGCTTTCCAATGAAGGAGTTCAGGCCAAAGCGATGATTCCAAGCTATCCAAGTATAACCTTTCCTAATCACTGGAGTTTAATTACAGGATTGTACCCTGCACACCATGGCCTGATTGATAATTTTTTCTATGACTACAAAAGGAAAGAATTTTATGCGATGAGTGATAAAAAAAATGCAGAAGATGGAAGTTGGTATGGGGGAACACCTCTTTGGGGACTTGCTGAAAAGCAGAAAATGGTTTCCGCTTCTTTGATGTGGGTAGGTTCTGCAAGTGATGCCGGAGGAGAAAGACCTACTTATTATTATCCATATCATGAGAAGTTTACCCCCTCTGAAAAAGTAGATAAAGTGGTGAACTGGCTTACATTGCCTATGGATAAAAGGCCTCATTTTATTTCATTATATTTTCCGGAGGTAGATGGTAGCGGACATCACTATGGACCGGACGCAAAGGAGACAGAAGACGCTGTTCATCTTGTAGATAAAGCAATAGGAGACCTTGTACAAAAGATCAATAATTTAGGATTAAAAAATGTAAACTTTATTTTTGTTTCAGACCACGGGATGATAAAAGTAGATGGCGGAGCTCCGCTTGAAATTCCAGCCATGCTTTTTGATAAAGAACGATTTGACTTCTTTAACTCTCAGACCTTATTAAGAGTCGTTATAAAGCATCAGGAGGAAACTAAAGCTGTATACAATGAGCTTAAAGCACATAAAACAGCAGATTATGAAGTGTATCTGGATAAAAGGCTTCCTAAATATATGCACTTTGGAATCAAAGATGACCAATATCACAGGATAGGGCAGATTCTTTTAATCCCGAAAGCACCCAAAATATTTTTAGAAAAGGGAAAGAAAACATCAGTAGGAAAACATGGATATAATCCGAGACTGGTTCCTGAAATGAAAGCAACATTCTATGCCTGGGGTCCGGAATTTAAAAGCAATGTAGTGATTGATGAATTTACCAATGTTAATGTTTACCCTTTAGTTGCTGAGGTGCTAGGACTGAAAGTAGATCAGCCGATTGACGGAAAACTAAAAGTTTTGAAAGGTATTTTGAAAAATAAATAGAAAGAGTCATATTTAGATAATAATAGTTTCGGCGCACCATTGGTGCGCCGAAACTATTATTTGAAGTTTACTAAAATTTAGAAGCAAACTCTTTTGCAAAATCCTCTAATTTGGTACTTCCTGTAACCGGAGAGCCGTGATCAATAAAATCTGCTTGTACAACTCCTGTTCTCATTCCTTTTCCCATTTCTGTGTATAATTCTGCCATTTCTTGAGGAAGTCCTGCCTGTACTGCTCCATTCAAATATTCCTCATCTGTAAATTCTACCCACGGTAATTCAGGCTTTCCAATCGCTGAGCCGAGTACAGAGGCAAAATCAGAACTATTGCGAACATCACCTACAGCATATCTTATAGTTTTGCCTTCGGTATTTTTAACCAGCTCTTCAGCGGCTGCTTTTGCAATATCATTAGGGTGTACTAACGGAATGCTTGCATTTTCAGGATAATTTCCACCGATAATTCCTACGTTTTTAACGAGTGGAATATCATTGAAGAAATTAATATAAAAATATCCTGCCCGCAGGAATGTTACGGACGTTTCTTCTAATCCATTATAGATGTTTTCAATATGGTGAAGACCTTTGATCGGACCATTTTCTACAGGAGAAGCTGCTCCTACACTGCTTAGCATAACAACTCGTTTTACATTTGTCTTCTTGATGGCTTCTGCATAATTTTTTCCTGCATTTACTGTATCTTCAACAATATTTACGGCACCCATATTAGGAGGTGTCATGGCAAATACAGCGTCTGCACCTTCAAATGTTTTAACTAAAAAATCTAAATCAGTTATAGAACCTATCGCTGCTTTTGCTCCTAAGGATTCTATTTCATTTTTTTTAGACTCGTTACTGCTGATAACAGTAATATCATGTCCTTCTGCGATTAACTGTTGGGCTAATGGTTTGGCTACGTTTCCCAGAGAGCCTGTGACTATAATTTTCATATGTAAAATTTTTATTGTTTTTTAATGATCATATGTAATCGCTGAATATGGATTAGTTTTTATGAATTGATCAAGTGATTGCGATTTCATAATAAATATTTTTTTATTTCTGATAACAAAGTTATATTTGTACTTACTTTTATACAAGTACTTACCCTAAAGTATGTATCATGACAGCAATTAAAGAGAGTTCTACCATTCAGGAAAACAAGAAGAATATACTGGACCAGTGTCCGGTAATGTATGTTATGGAAAGAATAGGCGGTTTCTGGAAGCCTATTATTCTATTTCAATTATCTACAGGGGGGAAGCGATACAGTGAGCTAAAAAGGGCTATTCCGGAAGTGACGGAAAAGATGCTGATCCAGCATTTAAAACAACTGGAGGCAGATGGGCTGATCATCAGGACGGCGAAGCCTGTTGTTCCACCACATGTAACCTACGAACTGAGTGAAGCAGGTAATAAACTCGCTCCCGTTATTGATGCTATGGCAGATTGGGCTTTTCAGGATATGAAAGGGAAGCATAATTGGAAGCCGGTAAATTAATCTCAAATACTAAAAATAAAGGATCCGCCTCACTAGTTATGAGACAGATCCATTTTTATTAGGAGCCCAGCAAGGTGTTGGCGCCAGCGGGGAGAAAAAAGAGTTTCCTATATTGTAAATTCTGCGAAACTGCAAAATTTGCAGAGCAGGTTTTGGATCAAAGTCATAGCATAGGCTTTGACCAGATTTTCAATATAGCAATCAATATTATTTTAAATTTTGATGGGCACACAAATTTCCACTTTAAAAAGACCATTGTCAGGTTCTTCAGGGTATAATTCAAAACAAAGTTTGTCATCTGGTATATAACCACTTGTAGGAAACCAGGACCCCATAAGCCAATCCCATGCTTCCTGAAACTCCTCTGCATTAACAGTGAATTTTCCTATCACATACTTTCCTTTTTCCAGCGTCATTTTTCCTATTTCGCCATCAACAACTGTATTTTCTGAGGCTGTTAAACAGACACTTGTCCTTAATTTGCTTTTATCTGCAACATTTACATCATCGTGATAAACAATAGCTGTTTTAAACGGACCACTATCCAATAGTCCTCTTGGTCCGGCCCATGCAAAAAGTTTACTGAATAGTGTTTCGAATAATTCATTATCACCTTGATAAGGTCCTGTATGTCTAATGTAAATAACAGGAATGTTAGGGAGTTCCTTAATTTCGATGCTTTCAAGATTTTTCATATTTGTTTTCCATTTAATTGATTTTGTCTGGTTACAAATATATAAGCTTGATTCCAGGTAGTTTTTTGTAAGATTGCTGTTCACTTTATTCAAATTGCTATTCTTCTTTCTAAAATTAGTAGCTGATTCTGAATAGTAAGATGTAAAATTCTTTGAAAATACAGACAAACTTTTAAATCCACTGGCAAAAGCAATATCAGAAATTGAATCTCTGCTATGAACTAAAAGTGATGCTATACGTTCTAATCGTAATCTTAGAATGAGTTGAAATACAGTTTCTCCGGTAACTGCCAGAAATATCCTGCTAAAATGATATTTTGAAAAATTTGAAATTTGAGCTAAGTCTTGTAAGGAAAGATCTTCGTTTAGATTTTTTTCAATATAGTCAATGACTTTGTTAATCCTGTATTTGTATTCATTCTCAATCATAAAGGTGGATTTTATTTTCAACTTACAACTTAAAAGTAATAAAAAATATAAAACTCTTCACAAGTTTCCGTTAACTCAAGCTTATAATTCGCATTATGAAAAAAATGTTCTAATTAGTTTTACTATTCTTAGTTGTAGCATTTAGTTTTGAAAGAATGAATACGGAGCCACCCTTAGATAAGGGCGGCTAAAAAACTAACTGCCATGAGAAATGTACCATTTTTCAGCACTATATATAAAGACACTTATTTCATTGGAATGCAGCATAAGAGGAAAAAAAGAGGCTGTCCTACTTTTTGGACAGCCTCTTTTGTGAAAAAATATCTGAAGAATTATAAAGATTGCATATCAATAACAAAACGATATCTTACATCGCTCTTCAACATTCTTTCATAAGCTTCATTAATCTCATTCATTTTAATCATTTCGATTTCAGAAACGATATTATGCTTGCCGCAGAAATCAAGCATTTCCTGGGTTTCGGCAATACCACCAATTAAAGAGGCTGCTACAGATTTTCTTCCCATAATCATAGGAACCGTATTTAAAATAGGTTCTAGCCCTCCTAAATATCCAACCAAAACAAGTGTTCCACTGATATTTAAAGTGGTAACATAAGGATTTACATCGTGGATATAAGGGACCGTATCAATAATGACATCGAATTTTCCTTTTACAGCATCCATCTCAGCCTCCTCAGTAGAAATGACTACATGATCAGCTCCTAATTGTTTTGCATCTTCTGTTTTTCCTGGAGTCCTTGAGAATAAAGTTACTTCAGCTCCTAACCCTTTTGCTAATTTAATGGCCATGTGCCCTAATCCTCCCAATCCAATTACCGCAACTTTTGAACCCGGTCCTACGTTCCAGTGTCTTAAAGGAGACCATGTCGTAATTCCCGCACATAGAAGCGGAGCTAAAGCTGCAAGATCTAAATTTTCAGGTACTTTTAAAACGAAATTTTGATCAACAACTACTTTTTGGGAATATCCTCCAAAAGTATGGCCTCCCAAATGCTTGTCTTTTCCATTATAGGTTCCTGTGAATCCGTTTAGACAATATTGCTCCAAATCTTTTTTGCAGCTTTCACAAGTTCCGCATGAATCAACCATACATCCTACTGCTGCCAGATCACCAACTTTAAATTTGGTAACATCAGCTCCTGTTTTTGTAATTCTTCCCACGATTTCGTGTCCGGGTACTGCCGGATACATGGTACCACCCCAATCATTTCTGGCGGTATGAAGGTCAGAATGGCATACCCCGCAATATAGAATTTCGATTTCTACATCATTAAGGGTTGTATCTCTTCTTTCAATATTCATTTCTTTTAAGTCTGCTGTCGTAGACTCTGCTCCATAAGCTTTTACCGTGAATGTGCTCATTTGATTTTTAGTTTAATTAAGTTTATAAATTATTGTATTCTTTATCAGTTACCGGCTCCATCCATTCCACAATACCGTTTTGGGTATTGGGATTAATGGCAATATGAGTGAATTCACTATCGGGGCTTGCGCCATGCCAGTGGATCACATCAGGAAGGATATTAATAATATCTCCGGATTTCAGGATTTGGATAGGTTTTCCTTTCTCCTGAAAATAGCCTGTTCCTGAAGTTACAATTAAAATCTGACCGCCACCATGAGAATGCCAGTTATTTCTGCAGCCGGGTTCGAAAATAACATTGCCGATCTGGCAGTTCAGGTCGTCTTCATTAGGTTTTAAGATATGTACCCAAGCAGTTCCGCCTGAAAAATATTCAGCAGGAGCTTTTTCTCCTTTTGGAAAAATGTCTTTAGTATTGAATGTTTCCATAACTATACAAAAGTCGAAACTTTTAACCGAAGACTACTTATATAGATTACAGAAACATGTACCATTTTTACAGGCAGCATTTAAAGTAACAATAGAAAATGGTAATTTTGAATATGATTAAAAGGATATTCTATGGAAAATCAAGATATTAAAATAATTAGTACTGTTTCAGAGTATAATAAAATGATGAATCATGAGACGCTGCATCCTCTGGTGAGTATCATTGATTTTTCCAAAGCTGATCGTATTTCTCAATATAAAAGAAGCTATGGTTTTTACACGGTCTTTCTTAAGGATGTGATGTGTGGAGATATGTATTATGGTAAGAATAATTACGACTATCAAGAAGGAACATTGGTATTTATAGCTCCCGGACAGGTTTACGGGATGAATAATGATGGAACTTACATTCAGCCGGGAGGATATGCTTTGATATTTCATCCTGATTTAATAAAAGGAACCAACCTTGGCAAAAATATCAAAGATTATTCTTTCTTTTCCTATGATGTTCATGAGGCGCTACATCTTTCAGAAAAAGAAAGAGAAATAATTCTTGAATGTTTTAAAAATATTAAGCTGGAACTGGAGCAGTCTATCGATAAGCATAGCAAATCTTTGATTGTGAATAATATTGAATTGTTTTTAAATTACTGTATGCGGTTTTATGACCGACAGTTTATTACAAGAGATCATGTCAACCAGGGAGTTATAGGCAAGTTTGAAAATTTGCTGGATGATTATTTGAAATCAGAAAAGCCTAAAAATATGGGATTCCCTATGGTTAATTATTTTGCGGAACAGCTTAATCTGTCAGCTAATTATTTTGGGGATCTGATAAAAAAAGAGCTGGGAATTTCTGCTCAGGAATTTATTCATAATAAACTTATAGAGGTAGCCAAAGAACAAATCTTTGATCCTGCCAAGTCAATCAGTGAAATCTCTTATGATCTGGGGTTTAAATATCCCCAGCATTTTACACGGTTGTTCAAAGCCAAAGTAGGAGTTTCACCGAGCGAGTATAAAACGCTAAATTGATTTTGTTTACATACTTTAATCAAACACTAATAGCTTTCACTAATGATACCGATTATTAGTGAATTTTTATTTGTGACATTTGTGTTTAAGCTAATCACGGGAATAGGTATTTTCTTTCAAATAAATTCCGGATTTAAAAAAAACTCAACTATTTTTATAAATAGAAGTAAGTAATGTTTTTTTGAGATGAAATCACAACAAAATATAGGAGCTCATATTTTTCAGACCCCTTTTGGAAAAATTATGGCACTTAGAGAAAATGGTATTATCAAAGCCAGAAGTATTCGCTATGCATATTCAGAAAGATATCAGATGCCTATTCCGGTTCAGACATCGGATTCTGAAATTATATATCCTGATAGGACCCCGGTTTCTCCGCAGGTGATCAGTCCACTTATAGAAAAAATGATTGGTGCCATCGATCTTGAGAGCTTTGAAATTGACGAAGCAACCCAGTATTTATCTATCATTCGCCCTGAAAAGATTGAAGAGAATGAAAAACTTGCTGTAATCATCTGGATCCATGGAGGCTCTCATGAAATAGGCTGTGGAGATCTGGCTACTTCCGATGCTACAGAATGGGTTAAAGAGCAAAATATTATTGTAGTTTCCATTTCTTACCGTCTGGGTATGTTTGGGTTTTTAGGGGGTAACGAAACCAGACCTGCGAATCTGGGGCTGTTTGATATGATAGAAGGAATAAAATGGGTTAAAACGAATATTGAAAGCTTTGGAGGTGATCCGGAGAACATTACACTTTTGGGCCAATCTTCCGGTGGTGATGCAATTGCACATTTGATGATTTCGGAAGGAGTTGATGGCTTATTTCAAAGGGTGATTATTCAGAGTGCTCCTTTAGGGCTGAGGGATAGCCGTCAGAAAATGACAGCTGAGTTTCTTAATAAGACAGAAGCAATCAAAGACGAACCTGATGTTTTAAAAATGATGGAAGACTATAAAAAAATGGTTCCGTCTGTTATAAGATATGGGCTGAAGGCTGTGATGCCTTTTGGTACACAATATGGTTTCCCACCGTTATGCAGAGAAGATGAGGTGGTAGAAAAATGGAAACAGAAAGCTCATGAATATGATGTTTTGATAGGGCTGAATGATGATGAAACAGCATTTTATCTAAAGACATCAGAAGCTCTGAATAAATATTTCGGGACTGGTTTCGGACAGAAAATTATGAATCAAACGGTGCGACTGACTACAGAAAAGATTTACGGGAAGCCTGCTGAGCTGTTTGCGAAGAATTATGCATTGGCAGGAGGTAATGTGTATTTATTCAGAATTTATTCAAAACTGGAAAGTGACCATATCGGTGCGGCGCACAGCATAGATCTACCTTTATTATTTGGAAATGAAGCTGCATGGAAATCGGCAGGATTACTAAAGAATATTCCCTGGGAATATATTCATGAAAATGGAAGGAAGCTAAGAGCAGTTTGGGCTGAGTTTGCCCGAACCGGAAAGATTTCTGATCAAACTGAAATACCTGAAATCTTAGAAATTCGAAAAATGTAGTTTTTTTAAACCTTTGTGATATTATTTTATATCTACAATTAGGGCATTTATTGAATAAAAGCGTGTTTTTTAATAGTATATTTGAGTTATTGGACTATTAGGTATACTAATTATAAAACTGATGTTTTCAGACGTCAATTGTAGAACTTGCTTTATGTGACCACCGATCCATGTTTCAACAATTAAACTTTATTAACCTAAACATATTTTTAAAATGAAAACTAATATCTTATCATTACGCCGTGTTCGGAAACTTGACAGGCAAGAACTCAGAAATTTAAAAGCAGGAGACAACGGAAAGACTAAAGTATGTTGTACTTACAATGAATACAACGAATGTTGTGAATGGCCGATCAATATGTATTGCCAAGGCTTACAATGCTAGATTAACAAACGTATTGTATTAATTAAAGAAATACATGACTAGAGGAATTCTTCTGATCATGTATTTTTTTTATTTTTTCAACATCTGTCCTTAAAGTTGTTCAGGAACCCAGACACTGACATTTCCTGCCGGTACCGGAAAATCTCCCCAGCCTTTTTCATTAATGGTTACTTTTTCCTCAAACCTTCCGAGTAGATCGTAAAAAGTTTGACCAACATATTTTTCACCCATTTCCATAGGCTTATTATACGTTTCTTTATTGCTTAGGACAACGGCACAGCCTGCATGCTCATCATCACCCTCACGTACCCAGCCTAGACAGTTGGCATCTTCAAAATAATCTTTCTGGATTCCGTAAGCATATTCCTTACGTGCTTTCAGTAGTTCCTCAATACCATTGATCTTATTAAGAAAAATTTCCTGGTCGTTGCCCTCTTTATCTTTATCAATATAATGAGCTCCATATAAATCCGGATAAAAGACACAAGGATAGCCATCTTCTCTCAAAAGAATTAAAGCATATGCTATTGGTTTAAACCATTCTTCAACAGGAGCTTCTAAATCCTGCAATGGTTGGGTGTCGTGATTATCAACCAGACTTACGGAATGTAAAGGATCGGCCTGGGTTAAAGTTTCATCAAATATTCTTCTCAGATCGTAAGCGCCACCTTCTCGGGATGCGGTGTGAAAGTTATTTTGCAAAGAGCTGTCGAACAGGCTCATGCCTCCTTCGGTAACCTCAATGTATTTCTGAAGCAGATGCAGATATCCGGGAGCCCAGTATTCTCCAACAGCAAAGATGTTCTTTCCTGAATTAGAACGGATCAGGGTAAGCCATTCCTTATAGAAATCAAAAGAGATATGTTTTAAGGCATCCAATCGTACCCCGTCAAAATCAGTCTGGTCAAAATACCATTTTGCCCAGTTATTAAGCTCTTCACGAACGAAGGGATTACGATGCTCAATATCATTGTACATTAAATAATCGTAATTTCCCTTCTCATCATCGATCATTTCTTCCCAGTCATTTCCGTATTCAGACTGGATTTTGAAAATATGGGAATCCATGCCTTCTGCATAATCTACCCCGCTAAAGCAGGTGAAGTTCCATTCAAAATCAGAATATTTTTTACCTCTTCCTGGGAATGTAAATTTGGTATAGGATTCAATTTCAATAATATCAGAGATGATTTTTTCCCTATTATTCTCGTCTACTTTTACCGCTTTGATTTTCTCCAGTTCATCACCCCCGGCTTTATGACCTAATACAATATCTACGATAATCTGGATATTTTGCTCTTTAAGTGCTTTTATGGCCTGGATATAATCACTTTTAACACCATATTTGGTTGGGATGGTCCCTTTTTGATCAAATTCTCCAAGGTCAAAAAGATCATATGCATCATAGCCTGTTGAGTAGCCTCCGTTTGTTCCTTTGTAGGCTGGTGGGAACCATACTGATGTAATGCCTAACTGCGCTAGATAAGAGGACTGTTTTTGAGCTTCTTTCCAAAGTGTTTGATTTCCATCTGAGTACCAATGAAAAAATTGAATCATTGTTTGGTTCATACATTGTAGGGTTTAATTACTACAATTTAGTGAAATTTTCTTAACTGTTGAGACTCAAACTCTTCGAACGGTATTTTTAGTTGAACGGAAATCTGTTTCTTTTCCTCTGTATTGAGGTGGGAGAGGGATAAGCCTAGTAAACGGACTGGCCTGTCATAGGGTCTTAATTCCCAAAGTTTTTTAGCTGTTTTAAAATATTCTTCATCAGAAATGAAATATTCTTCTTTTGTGCTGCTTCTGGTAAAGAGAGAAAAATCTTTGTATTTGATTTTTAAAGTAAGTGAGCGTCCAAGAATGTTATTTTTTTGTAACCGGTGATGAAGCTCGGCACTTAAGCTTTCGAGCTTCTCATTGATTTGCTGTTCATCAAAAAGATCTTCAAAAAAGGTTCGCTCTACTGCAACACTTTTTTGGATCCGATGAGGTTTGACCTCTGAATTGTGAATGCCACGGACAACATTGTAATAGTATTGGCCAGACTTTCCGAAAAGACGGGTCAGCTCTTCCAGTGTTTTTTTCTTTAGGTCTCTACCTTTAAAAATTCCTAAAGTAAACATTTTATTGGCCGTAACTTTTCCAACTCCATAAAACTTTTCAACAGGTAATTCTTCCAGAAATCCTTCTATCTTATCAGGATGAATGGTTTTTTGTCCATTCGGTTTATTGATGTCCGAAGCTACTTTTGCAAGGAATTTATTGACCGAAATTCCTGCGGAAGCAGTAAGTCCGGTTTGTTCAAATATTTTTTGACGAATCTCTTTGGCAATCTGATTGGCAGATTCTATTTCCTTTTTGTTTTCAGTGACATCAAGGTATGCCTCATCCAAAGATAGGGGTTCAACGAGATCTGTGTATTCATGAAAAATCTCCCGTATTTGTTTTGAAATTTCTTTATAACGGGCAAAGCGGGGAGGAACAAAAATAAGATGCGGACATTTTTCTTTGGCTGTCTTACTAGGCATTGCAGAACGAACACCATATTTTCTGGCCTCATAACTTGCTGCAGAGACAACACCCCGGTGTTCACCACCAACAGCTACTGCTTTTCCTTTAAGTGCAGGATTATCATGTTGTTCTACGGAAGCATAAAATGCATCCATATCAACATGAATAATTTTGCGAATGGGAAAAGAAAAATCCATATGACAAAGATATGGATTCATTGAATTCTATTTTAAGATTGTTTTGATTTATGTTTTTAATCTCATGGTCAGAAGGAGAGGTTCAAAACCTGCCTTCTCATAAGCTCTGACTGCCGGTTCATTTTGTTCATATACATCCAGTCTTATTTCAGACATTCCTTTATTTTTTGACCATTCGATCAGTCTTTCTACAATTAACTGATTGATCCCTTCTCCCCGGTGTTCGGGCTTTACAAACATAAATCCCAGATAAGCATACTTTTTAAAATTGGTGTAGTCTTTTTGATATTCCTTGATCAGAGCATATTCCGAGGCTACAATTTCATTGCCTTTTTCAACAACAACCAATAAGGCGTCTTCTGATCGGATTAAAAAGCTTAAATCATAATAATGAATCTCACCTTCCTTTAAGGTTTTGTCAACAAGTCTTTCGGACTCAACAATACCCTGCTCAAATTCTAAAAGGACTTCTAGATCGTTTTCTGTAGCTTCTCTGATTTTCATGGTAAATGTATTCTTTATTTTAAAAGCTGGTTAATAGTGCTTTGTATTTCAGGATCTTCAGGAGAAATAGCATAATATTTAGCAATAGCAGATTTTTGATCAATGACCATGTATCTGGGAATCCAGTTCAGGTCAATATAATTATTGAAATCATTTTTCCATCCTGATGCAAACCAGTAATTGTCTTTATCCTTCATATTAAATCTTTCAAGACTTTTATCGAAACCTTCTTTTGATCTTTCCAGTGAAAGAAATACAAAATCTATATTCGGATTATTTTTCTCCAGTTCCTCAGCTTTGGGAAGTGCCTTCAAGCAGTCTCTGCACCATCCTGCCCAAAAATCAATTACCAATACTTTTCCTTTATGCTGGTTAAGGATATCCTGTATAGTGATGCTTTTTCCGTCTTCATCCTCCAATTTCTGATGTAAAGCTTCTTTAGAAAAACCGGTTTTAAGAACTTTTGGGGCTTCCTGGGAATAGACTAATCCAAATGCTCCTATCATAAAAAATAGCAATAGCTTTTTCATTTTCATTTTCAATTTTATACAAATCTAAACAATGAAATGAATTTAAGAATTGCTTTTCTTATTAATTAGGAAAAATTTAAGATATTGAAATATTCTATAAAGGATTATGGGTAATTTCTGACCAGGCCTTTTACTACGGTAATGACATCAGGCATCGCTTTGTTGGCTGCATTGAGTACTTCTTCATGAGAAACAGATAGTGCAATGTCGGGGCCTCCCAAGTCCGTAATAATAGAAAGACAGAAGACATCCATTCCCATATGTTTTGCTGCAATAACTTCGGGTATTGTGCTCATACCTACCATATCTCCACCAATCGCTTTGATCATTCCATACTCAGCAGGTGTTTCAAAAGTAGGACCTTGCAATCCGACATAAATACCCTGGTTTACTTTGATGTTGTTCTCAGCAGCAGCCTTTTCTGCTATGGCAATCATTTGTTTGTTATAAGGTTCGCTCATATCTACAAAACGAGGACCTAGTTCATCAATATTCTTTCCACGGAGCGGATGTTCGGGCATCATGTTGATATGATCCTTTAACAAAACAACATCAGCGACGTTATAATCTGGATTAACTCCTCCCGAAGCATTGGAAAGAATAAGGTTTTTAATTCCCAGTAGATGAAAAACTCTGATAGGAAACACGACTGTTTCCATAGAATAGCCTTCATAATAATGAAAGCGTCCGCTCATCATCAATACCTTTTTGCCTTCTAAAGTTCCGTAAATTAATTTTCCGCCATGTCCTACTACTGTAGTTTGTGGGAAATTAGGAATGTCTTTATATTCGAGGGTATGGATAGGGGCTACTTCATCCTGAAGCTTTCCTAATCCGGATCCTAGAACAATAGCAAAATCAGGAGTATCCTGAATAATGTTTTTAATGAAATCGGCAGTTTCTTTAATTTTTTCTAACATAATCTGAGATGATCTGGTTAAACTCCTCTTTCTTATCAATGATCACATTGATAGGCCAGCAGTAAACAATATCTCTAAGATAGTCAAAGCTTTTTAAACGAACATAATCTTTCTCTGTTGTTAAGATTAATTTATATTCGCCCAGCTTTTTATATTCAGCAATGATTTTTTTGATATCATCATCTGAAAAATTATGGTGGTCTCTGAATTTCAAATGTTTTACCCTTTGGGAGAATTTTGCCAAATGTTCCAATAAAGGTTTTGGATTGGCAATTCCCGTAATGAGTAAAATATCGTAATAGTTAAGATTGTTGTCAGGAAGTATTTTGTCTTTTCCATAGACGTTTTCGTCATACCCAATGGATGAGAAAAAGACTTTCTGGTGATGGGAAGGTCTGATTCTTGAAATATAATACCGCTTGGTTTCTTCAGTTAATTCATCAGGACATTTGCTGACCATAATGATATCAGCTCTCCTGGCACCGGCTCTTGATTCTCGTAAATCTCCTGCAGGAAGCAGATGATCTTTAAAATAAGGATCATTGAAATCGGTCATCAGGATATTGAATCCTGCCTTTATCGCTCTGTGCTGCATGGCGTCATCCAGAATCAGAACATCCAGATCCATATCAGCAATCACTTTCTTCGCTCCCGGAACTCTTTCTTCGGAAACAGCAATGACAAAACGGTTTTTGAAGCGCTCGAATAATTGCATAGCTTCATCACCTACTGTTTTGTAGTTACTGTCATAATTCGTTACGTCATATCCTTTTGTAAGTCGCCCGTAACCACGGGAAAGTACCCCTGTTCTGTAGTGTCTGGACAGGTATTGGGCAAGGTACATCACCATAGGAGATTTCCCGCTCCCACCAACAGAGAGGTTACCGACATTGATAATCGGAGTATTGAATTTCGTAGATTTAAAAATCCCCAGATCATACATTGTGTTTCGGATACCCGTTACCAAATGATAACCAATGGAGAAAGGATAAAGGTACCATCTTTTCATACGATTGCAAAAATAGTAATTTTCAAGAGCATTTGATCCAATATTCTCAATGATTTTTCAACAATTATTTCATAAAATTAAAGTATTTTTGTGGAGTTATTTTAATACATTGAGGTACTTTATTGAGTTTTCTTACAACGGTAAAAATTATTTCGGTTATCAGATCCAGCCGGATGCTAATTCTGTACAGGAAGAATTGGAAAAAGCGCTTTCCACTATTTTAAGAGAAGAAATTAAGATTACAGGAGCTGGAAGGACAGATACCGGTGTCCATGCTAAAAAAATATTTGCCCATTTTGATACCGGGCAAGAGCTTAGCGATCAGCTTTCTCATAGGCTGAACAGCTTTCTCCCACCAGATATTTCCGTTAAAAGAATTTTTCCTGTGAAAGATGATTTTCATGCGCGTTTCGATGCGACTTACAGAACCTATGAGTATTATATTTCTCTGGAAAAGAATCCTTTTACACTGGAATCGGCCTGGCAACACTGGAGGAGACCTCTGGATATCGATGCAATGAATGAAGCGTGTAAGATTTTGTTTGAATATGACGATTTTACCAGTTTTGCCAAACTCAAGACGGATAATAAAACCAATATCTGTAAAATGTATAAAGCAGAGTGGGAGCAGGATGGAAGCGAACTAAAGTTTACGGTTTCCGCCAACCGTTTTCTGAGAAATATGGTAAGAGCTATTGTCGGAACAATGGTTGAAATTGGAGCCGGAAAATTAAAACCGGAAGATATGCGTAAAGTGATAGAGAATAAAAACCGTAACTCAGCAGGAACCTCAGCTCCGGCACACGGGTTGTTTCTGGTGGATGTAGGCTATGAATTTTAAAATACCCTCAAAAATCTAAACCTATGATGTCGATATTTATTCTGATAGGAGCCTATAGATATTATGCCGCACTGGCGGAAAGATTTGGGAAAACCAAATGGCACTTCGGGCTTTTGGCTATTGCGATCTACTTTGGGTTTCAGCTGGCTTTTCTTTTTTGCTACGGGTTATATATGGGATTGATTCAACCCAATTCTTTTGATGATAATTATAGTGGTTTTTCATGGGTGAATGTTATAAGCTGGTTGGTTGCTATTGCTGCAGTTTGGGGTATTTACCAGCTTATTGAAAAAAAGCTGCAGAAAGAAAGCCTTCAAAAGCCGAGTCTGGATATTGAGGAAATTGGAATGAAGGAGAATAGGTAAAAATACTGATCAATTACATGTATTATCTTGATATATACTATAATTTTGTAATTTTGAAATAAAATATACTCTATTTTAGGAATAGCTGATTAACAGATGATATTCATATTTTAAATAATTGATATCGCTGTTTTTCTATTATTATTTGGGTTAGTTGTTCAGGCTTTCAAATTATAAAGTGTTATTTTTGCAAAGAATTTATTTAATTCTTTTCTTCAATCCGTACAATGAAAAAACAAGATACCTGGGAAATTATTAAAAGGCTTTTCTTTATCGGGATGAAATTCCGGTCCTGGTTTATCCTTACCCTGATAATTTCTATAATACTATCAATAGTTTCTACTTACAGACCTTATCTGACCATGCTAGTGGTAGATAATGATATCACCAAGCTACAGGATAAGGCTTTAATGATGAAGCATATCTATATCTTGATAGGATTGGTTTTTGCTGAAACTATTTTAAATTTTTTCTTAGTTTACTTTTCTAATTTTATTTCCCAGAATGTCATCAGAGATATCAGAGAAAGGCTGTATGCCAAGCTGATTTATTTCAGAACTGCATTCTTTGACAAAACTCCGATAGGACAATTGGTAACACGTGCTGTAGGTGATGTGGAAACCATTGCTACCGTATATACAGATGGCTTTCTGATGGTTTTCGGAGATATCCTGAGAATCGTATTTGTATTGATTATGATGTTCAGTACCAATGTTCATCTCAGTTATATCACGCTTGCGATCCTTCCTTTGATGGTAATGATTACCAGATTTTTTCAAAAAAGATTGAAAAAAGCCTTTGGAGATGAAAGAACCTGGACTGCTAATCAAAACTCTTTTGTTCAGGAAAGATTAGCGGGGATGCCGATCATTCAGGTTTTCAACAGACAGGAGGCTGAATTCAAAAAGTTTGATGTCATCAACATTAAATTGAAGGATGCTTTGTTAAGAACGGTTTTCATATTTTCATTGTTCTTTCCTGTAGTAGAACTTATTTCTTCACTTTTTATTGGTTTTATCCTGTTTTACGGGGGGTATATTACCATTAGTGCAGGGGTGGTGATCGCTTTTATCCAGTATATTTCAATGCTAATCCGTCCATTGAGACAGATTGCCGACCGTTTTAATAATATTCAGCGTGGGATTGTAGGAGCCGAGAGAGTTCTTGGAGTCATGGATGAAGATTATGCAATGCCTAATCATGGTACGGTAAGCAAAGACCATTTTGATGGTAAGATTGAATTTAAAGATGTACGTTTTGCTTACGATGAAAAGCAAGAGGTTTTAAAAGGAATTAATTTTAAAGTAAATCCTGGAGAAACAGTTGCGATTGTTGGAGCAACCGGAGCTGGGAAATCTACTATTATCAGTTTGATTACAAGACTATATGATATTAATTCAGGTGAGATTTTTATTGATGATGTAGAGCTTAAAGATTATGAGTTGTATAACCTGAGAAGTCATATTGGAGTTGTATTACAGGATGTTTTCCTGTTCCACGGAAGTATTTTTGAAAACCTTGCTTTTGGAGATGATAGCATTACTTTAGATAAAATAAAAGCAGGTGCCAGGGAAATTGAAGTGGATGAATTTATTCAGCAGCTTCCGGGCGGTTATGATTATGTAGTAAGTGAAAGAGGTTCATCGATATCATTAGGTCAGAGACAGTTATTATCTTTCCTAAGAGCCTATCTGTCTGATCCAAAAATTTTGATTCTGGATGAAGCAACTTCTTCTATTGATCATGAAAGTGAAAAGCTGATTCAGAGAGCAACGGAGAAGATTACAAAAAACAGAACTTCCATTATTATCGCACACAGACTTTCAACTATTGAAAAAGCGGATAAAATTATTGTAATGGAACATGGGAAAATAGTTGAGGAAGGTAAACATATGGAGCTTCTCAATAAAAACGGATATTATTCCACCTTATATAAAGCGCAGCTTAAACATGAGGTAGAAATGGAAGAAGAAAAACATAATTCATAAAGAATTTCCCTTAGAGGGATTTCAATAAAAAAGAGAGCTGTGAGGCTCTCTTTTTGTATAATTACTGTTGGTATTAGAATTTTAATTTCTTGGTGATTACCTTTCCGTTTTCCAGTGTTGCCCTTACGGTTACAACAATATTTTTCGCATTTAACGGAATAGTAGACTCTAGAGATCTGAGATTAGACTGAGTAATGAGTACCCTTCCCGAAGCATCATAAATATTTAGAGAAACGATTTTCACATCACTTTTTACATACACTGAATTTTCTACTTTGGAGATATCAGCTAAAATTTCCTGAGTCTCTTTGGTAGATAAGGTACGTGGCTGTATGATCACAGAATAGTCTTCAACCTGTCCATATCTTGGAGTATAGCATGCTGTAACTGCTGTACCGTTGAAATCCCCAATCACTCTCATTCGTAAAGGAGTGTTAGTGACAGCGTTGGATGGAGGAGTTACCGATGCTGTAGCCACTGAGTTATTGGCTACGTTGCTTTGGTTAAGAACCAGCTCTGTTGTTTCATTGAACTGGCCATCGTTGTTATAATCAATGTATGCTTTAATAATATGGGCATTACTTGTTCCCGGTGCCACGGTAAGAGTGGTGGCAGTTCCGGCTTGTATTGTGGTTTTAGAAGTTCCTAAACAATAGTTACCTGTAAAATTCTCATAAAAATTATTGGCAGCTGCTTTGTAGTTGGCTGAATAATTATTGATGCTTCCAAATTGAACAGAAGTAACTCCAATATTAAAGTTTCCAGGATTGGTAATAGTGGAAGGAGTACAAGCGGTTACTAAGGATACTGAATTATTAGCCGGTGTTCCATTAGCTGCCGGAGAATTAATCAAAGATTGTCTGTATTGAAGAAGCTGAGCGGTTGCTCTGTCAGATTGCCCCTGTGTAAAAAGATCCCTGAAGCAGAAGGTATAAGACATAACATTTCGTTCTCCGCCGGCATACAGCTGATTTGTACATGGATTAATTTGTCCTGTCTGACAGGTATAGGGAACTGATGAATGGTAAAGGCTTTTCATAGGTTCCGTATCACATACTAGATCTCCCTGAAGCGTACAATCCGTATTAGTAGGACAGGCTCCCGTAGAATCGTTAAACCCTTCATGGGTATGGCGTAATCCTAATGCATGCCCGAATTCATGAGCCAGAGTTTGCGCATTAACTGCGGATGCATTGGTTGACATAAAAGAATAGTCATTACTTCCACCGGGATAATAAGCGAAACCATTTAATGTTCCTGCATTAGAAGCTAATTTTTTAACAACATAAATATTGTAATATTTACTGGTATCCCACATGCCCAGGCTCGTAATCTCAGATGCTGTTACTGCATTGGCTGTATTGTCGTTGTTGACACCGCCGCTGACATATTTAGGCAGGTTGGATGCATTGATTCTATTGATCCCATTCGTGGAGTTACAACTGGGATCAATCTTGGCAAAAACAAATTTTACGGGTAACTGGGCGCTCGAGGATGACATTCCGCTGGATGAGTTCCCTGAGAAAACCCCGTTCGTATAGTTTACCCAGGCAATGATATCGGCATCAGATTTATTATTGACAGAACCTACAGGACTACCGTCTCCTACGACATGGACAACGATAGGGATCTCGTATATCTGATTTTTATTTAGAGTCGATGCCAGTTTTCCACTTTTGATGAGCTTTGACAATTCTAAATTAAATGCATCATCTTGTGCTTTTTGTTCGGGAAACCTCTGATAATGCTTTTTCATTAACTCATCAGTTCCACATTCAATGATCTCAGTGTTCTGTGAGTAAAAAGGGGACCATGATATACCCAGAATAATAGAGAATAATAGTTTTTTCATAATGTTATTGATATTTTTATTGATTTAAGTGATTAAATTAATAAAAATATCAATAACAGGAGAATTATTTAAAATAATAATCCAGAGTTGATAACTAACTTATTCCTGGCTCCAGTCCAATTTTTTATTTCAGAATAAATTCCTTTTATAGATAATAATTAGAATTTAAAACCAATACTGAAATATGCCCTCCAGAGATTCAGTACATCATTTCTCGATATATTGATGTTGATAGGTCCTAGAAGAGATTCGTATCCCAAATTAAGCCCATAACCGATAAGTTTGGTATTGCTTTTAAAAGGGGAGAGTTCATCGCTTACCGCAGCGTAATGAAATGATGGGGTGAGATAAAGCTTGTGATAAATTCTATATTGAACTTCAAGGCCAACTTTGGCAACAGAATTTATAGGGATTTCTTTTTGCCTGAATCCATTAAACTCTGGGCTCATCCCGTCAAAATTGTATTCGCTCCCCCCAAGGTTAAATTTTTGATTGAGAAAAAAGTAAGGGGCACCGTCTGAAGGTCCCAGGGTTTGAGGCGAGAAGCTAGTTCCTAAAAATGCGTTGGCTTTTATGGCAAACCTCTTACTCAGAGGTAAGATATAGTTTTCATTTAAAGTAAGGCTAATAAGATTTTTGGGTTTGTAATATTCTTCGGACCCGGGATTCAAATAATCATACAATTCAGGCTGTATTTGTTTCAAATCATATAATCCGTACTGATCTCCAAAATAGTATTTGGTAATAAACTGTAAATTGTTTCCTGAAGTGGGATAGTATCTTTTATTAAAATTGTTTTGGTTGAATTTAAAAAACAGATCGAGATTCGTGTGATAATATACTTTCCTGCTGTATAAATCTGTAAAGGTCTGGCTGATCCTGTCAACCGACCTATTCAATTTTTCCGCATTAAAGTTTAAACCGAACGATGCCACGGCATTAGGATGAACAGAATAATTGATGGCTGTGCTGGCTTTAATGTTTCTGTAGATATAGTTAGGGAAAAATAAGTTATTGCTAGCGTCGTGATTGTCGGAAAATCTTAAGATAAGGTCATTACTTTTTAAGAAAGAAATATTTCCTTCCAAACTTACCCACCAGCGATAGTCGGTATCCAGAAATTTTTGAAACTGTAGACGGGCCTTGAAACGTTCAGAGATATCCACAGTGGCCAATGCCCGGAATTTTCCTTCAGCATAATCACGGTAGGTATAGTTGAGGATAATTCCTACAGACTGCTCATTATCATAATGAAGTGCTAGTTTAACGGCACTTTGTGCCGCTCTTTTTACGAAAATATTCATAATCAAACCATCTGGGGAGTCCGTATAAGTGTAATAAACCCTGTCATACTGTTTCATCCCGAAAACCCTGTCGATAGCAGCATTGATTGTCTTGGCATCATAATATACACCTTCTTTCAGTCCCATCAGGCTTCTGATTGCCTGGATTTCTGATGGGTTACTTATGGGAGTTCCGTTATCTTCATTGTAGGTGAACTGTATAGTAGGTTTTTTAACTTCTTCAATCAGTTTGTGATCATAAATAATACCCAGCCTTTTTTGTTCATTAGCAAGAGCTACAAATTCCGGAAGATGTCTTTTTGCTTCCTGCTCACCGATTTTAATGATCTCTTTATATTTTCTGAAATCTTTGGTAGTAATATCGTTAAGAGGAGTGACAAAATCGACCATAATATCAGACATTTTCTTTTGTTCATTAAAATCCTGAACAGAATGGAAAGCATGGGTCTGGTAAATCATTTTCATAGGATTTTTGATCTCTTCTTTGGTGAAAAGTCTGAATCCTGTGTAGCCTCCGATGACATATTCAGCTCCCATATCTTTTACTTCCTGTACCGGAAAATTTCGGTCTAATCCTCCGTCTACAAGCAATCTTCCATCGATATATACGGGTGCAAAAGCTGCAGGAATAGCTAAAGTAGAGCGGATAGCCAATGCGAGAGATCCTTTTTTCTGCATCACAAGCCCTCCGTTAACGATGTCTGATGAGGTGAGCTCTACAGGGATCGGCAGCTTACTGAAATCATTGATATGTTTTGCGGGAAAAGTAAGGTTATTGAGTACTTCACCCATGTATTGACCTTCTATATAAGAATCGGGTAATGATGGCTTTCCGCCGATGATCGGAAACTCAAGGATATATTTATTGTACTCGTCCTTTTCGCTGATGTTGATTTGGTTATAAGGAATTTTATTGCTTAGAATTCTTCTCCAATTCATTCCATATACCATCTCCTTTAATTGTTCGCCATTGTATCCCATACCATATAATCCTCCAAGAATACCACCCATACTGGTACCAGTAATATAATCTATCTTGATGCCAAGGGAATCGATGGTTTTTAAAATTCCGATATGGGCAAATCCTTTTGCACCACCCCCACTGAGTGCCAATCCAAATTTCGTATCTTTAGTAATAGGGGTTGGCTTTTTTATTGAATCTTGTGCATAAAAGAAAGAGAACAAGGATAAAAGTAAAGCGGTAAGGAATTTTTTCATTTTGATAATATTACTTCTGGATCAATAAAAGGCTACTTAGTTTTTTTATGAAGCAGTGATCTTGCTACCGTTTTTTAAAACTACAGAATGTGAAATTTTGGGTAGTGCCGAAAGGGGTTATATGATCTGATGAGGTACATTTTATTGTTTCGAAGTGATTTTCAAATTGTTTTTCCATAGACTCTTCACTATACTGGCGAATGGGCAATCCACTGCATTGAGCGGGACCGTTTTTGGAAAAAGTACCAATCACCATAAACTGATTGATGCTTTTTTCGGCAATTGCAAGATATTTTGAAATTTGGTCTTGTTCTGTCAGAAAATGAAAAGCAGCTCTGTCATGCCAGATATCATAATGGGTTTCAGGCTCAAACTCCGCGATATCTGTTGCGATGAAGGTTACTTTTTCAGCTCTGCTTCCTAATCGCTTTTTAGCCTTTTCCAAAGCTTTTTCGGAAATATCTAATACGGTAATATTATGATATCCTTCATCAAGAAGAAAATCAACAAGATTACTGTCACCACCTCCGATATCAATGATACTGGCATCTTTGGAAAGACCAAAAGAAGAGATGAAATCAAGCGAAACCTGAGGTTTTTCCTGTGTCCAGCTTACCTGATCCGGGCTCTTGGTTTCATAGACCGTTTCCCAGTGACTTTTATCGGTTGACGAACTCATAATAATATGTTGAATTTAAACAGGAGCTAAATTACAAAAGACATGATGATAGAAGATATTTTATATCATTTTTTTTATTCTTTTAACTGTTTGTTAATACTTTCGAATTTTTTGATGAGCTCATTAAGCTTCGTTTGCTGTTTTCTGATCGTTCTGGGTCTTATATAAAACCAGTTGAATCCTACCCATAATAAGGTAATTCCATACGTGACGATAGCCATTAAGAGTGTCACTCTTGAAGTATATTCATACATATATAAGCTGATTCCACCGGTTAGCATGATAAAGTATATATTGATCATGGTGGTTTCCATAAACCTTTGTTTGTTTTTCAGAATGTAAAGACTCTGTAAATATTCACTACTGGTTTGGGTATCATCTGTCTTATAAAAAAACATAAATAATTTATTGTAAGCAGCCAGATAAACAGCCATGGCTAAAATAGTCAGGACAATTCCGATTTTAGTACTGGTGAACTGTGGTTGATAATGAAACCAGATCAAACCGATGAAAATGCTGGTTGCGACTAATAAAACGTTGGTAATAACCAGTTTTCGTAAACTTTTGTTTTTGAAATGTTTTAACTTATTCAGTAAATCGTCAATGTTAGGCTTGTTTGACTTTTGCTGCTGCCATATATTTTTGAAATCGATATTAGTAGGTTCCATTTTCCTTAAACTTTTGCGTTAACTTTTCTTTTATTCTATGAATTTTTACCCTTACATTGGATTCGGAAAGCCCTATGATATTGGCTATTTCTGCCTGTTTTACTTCCTCCAGTTCCAATGAAATAATGATACGATCGGTTTCAGGAAGTTCTGAAATAAATTGGTAAAGAAGCTGAATCTCAGTTTCTAAAGATTCTTGTTTCTTTTCTTCCAAATTGAAGGGTAAGGAAGCCTTTATAAATCGTTTTTCTTTTTCTATCTGTCGTAAACAGTTATTGGATGCTATTCTGAAGATCCAGGTTCCTATATTGGATTCATTCCTGAATTTCGGCAGCTGCTGCCATACAATAATAAAGGTTTCCTGTGCGAGGTCCTGTGCGAGCTCAGGATCATTGACATATCCCATGCACAAGCGGAATATCTTTTGCCAATAGAGGTCATAAATTTTTTCAAATTCCATTATTGAGCGGATAAGAATTTATTTAATTGGGCAAAATACCATTCCTTATCGTCATACATGATAAAGTGTAACCCTTTGTTAGCGTATTGGAAATCTGCATTTTTCAGGTTTTTATACTGATCTTCAATAGCTGGTTTAAAATTAGTAAAATAAGACTCCAATAAAATAAGAGAAGGACACTGTATATTTTTTATTTTTTCCCGTAAATCGGTGTTAGAAAAATCACAATACATGGCTGCAAAGGTTTTTCTATCAGATTTTATACTCCAGCCGATCACCGTTTCTTTCATTGTCGTGTCCGCTAAAAGCCTTGGGATAGCATTGTTTTGCATCTGGCGAAACTGTTCATCCGTCATGGATGTCATTTTCGTAATCATAGAAGAGCAGTCATTATTTTCTTTAGAAACAAAAGAGGGATCCATCAGGGCAGATAAGCAGGGTAATGCATCTACAATGATAATCTTTCCGATTAAATCAGGATAGTCTGCGGCAATAGCCAATGCTAAACCCCCGCCCATACTATGCCCGATAATGATAGGCTTTTCAATTTTGTGATCTTTAATATAAGTTGCAATGCCATCTTCCCAACTTTTGAAACTTGCATCAGGTTTTGGCTGAGCTCCTGCAAATCCAGCCATAGTTAAAGTATAGCACGTGAATGTTTTATCAAATTTTGCTGTTGTTTCTTTCCACACTTCTCCTGAGGAAGCAAACCCCGGAATGAAAATTAAAGCTTGTTTACCCTGTCCGGTTTTTTGCACTTCAAATGGATAAGATTTTGTCTGGCCAAATACATTGACACATAGAACCATGAATAATAATAAGATGGTTAAGAAGATTAGTTTTTTCATTTTTTCTAAGTTTTAATGGTTTATTTGCCTTTTAGATACAAGCCTTGATAAAATGTTACAAAATTTTTTAATTAATTAAGAATATTAACGGAAATGCCGATGAATGCTTGTTAATTCTAAAAAAAAATTAACCAATAAAGAATGGAAGAATACCTGATATGGGCTGCTTTGTCCTCATTTCGTGATGATTACCTATATTTTTTTTACAATTATTATGCTATCCCTACCATAATAGGTATAGTTTTTGCAGCGTATTGAAATTAATAAAAATTTAGTGAAGCCTGCTGTTTGTATTCAGAAATTCACTAAATTTAGTATGAATTCATAATTGCCCCTCGAAAATGGAAGGGGTGCTATGAATAAAGTTGAAGTTTTTTAATTAAACCCAAAATACCAATGAATAATATAAATAATATACAAGATGAATTTCAAGTCCTAAGAGACGAATTGAGAAAGTTGAATATCGAAGTGAAAAAAGTAGTGAAAGTAGGAAATGGAAGTATGGACTTTCATGAGGTATTCTATAAATCGCCGAGATATGAAGAGGTAAAAACAATTTATGTGCAGCGTCACAATTTAGATGAGCTTATTGTCAAATTCAGAGAAGCTTATAGCTAAGATAAAATAAAGGACGCGCCACAGAATTTCTGTGGCGCGTCTTCTTAATGATCAATATATTTCTTAGTCCTTATTCAGTGTCGATGTTTCTTTAGTGTCTTTCATTCGGACATAAACAACCAAAGAAAAGAAAATACAGGCAGTAATGTACCAATAAAAATAAGATTCCATATCAGCCTGTTTCAGCCAAAGAGCAATATACTCTGCAGTTCCCCCAAAAATAGCAACCGTTAAAGCATAGGGTAGACCCACACCCAACGCTCGCACTTCTGATGGGAAGAGTTCAGCTTTCACTACAGCATTAATGGAAGTGTATCCACTTACAATAATTAAAGCAGCCATAATTAAAAAGAAAGCTCCCCACATAGAAGTTGTGGTGCTCAAAGCTGTAAGCAAAGGAACAGTACATAGAGTACCCAGGATTCCGAAGCCTAACAACAGAGGTCTTCTCCCGATTTTATCCGACAGACCTCCAAAAACAGGTTGAAGACAAGCAAAAATGAATAATGAGATAAAAGAAATCAGGGTAGACTGTTCTTTTGTAAGATGAACGGTATTTACCAAAAACTTCTGCATATAAGTCGTGTACGTATAGAATGCCAATGTTCCTCCCAAGGTTAATCCTACTACAGTAAGTAAAGCTTTAGGATGCTTAAGAAGTTCTTTAATCGTTCCTTTTTTCTTTTCATTCATGTCTTTTTTATTTTCAAACGCTTCGGTTTCATGAAGATTAGCTCTTAAGTAAAGTGCAATTACCGAAAGTGCGGCCCCGATGATGAAAGGAATTCTCCAGCCCCAGTCTTCCAGCTGAGCCTCTGTGAGAAGTACTTTTTGTAATACCAATTGAATTCCCAATGCAATCAGCTGTCCTCCGATGAGGGTGACATACTGAAAGCTTGAATAGAAACCTCTTCTGTCCTCTGTTGCCATTTCACTGAGATAGGTTGCTGATACACCATATTCTCCACCTACACTTAATCCTTGTAACAATCTTGCGATTAAAAGGAGGATAGGTGCTAAAATTCCTATGGTTTCATATGTTGGCGTAAGAGCAATAAGTAAGGAGCCGAATGACATCAGTAGAACAGAAAGAGTCATCGCTCTTTTTCGCCCTATCTTATCAGCAATACTGCCGAATAGCCATCCACCGATGGGACGCATCAGAAATCCTACAGCAAATATTCCTGCGGTATTCATCAGCTGTGCATTAAGGTCGGAATCCGGGAAAAATGAATTGGAAAAGTAAATGGCGAAAGCTGCATAAGCATACCAGTCATACCATTCGACCAGGTTTCCTATTGAGCCGCCGACAATGGCTTTGATCCTTTGGGCAGTAGTAATCGGAGTAGTATTCATATAAATAAGATATTAAATTTTTTAAAGTGTAATTTGGAGAGATAATAAAAACTCTCCTTTTCTATCGAAAATAGTTTTGGATACGATGTCGTATAAAGGCCTGCTGCTGTATTGGGCAACAATTCGTGCATTTTGTCCATAGAGATAAAAGCTGGCACCAACATCATAATAGCTGCCGCTTTGATTAAGCGCTTTCATATCTTTCAGTGCATAATTGAAAAAAGGCTGAACCTTGAGAATCGTACTGAACTTAGGAAGAACAAAACCTACCTGCGAAAACCAGATATTTCCGGTTCCCATTAAAACTCTGTTATTTCCCGCACCTTCCAGAGCTCTTTGTCCGGTGAAAGTAGGATCTGGTGTTCCCGGGTTTAGTAGTCCGCTCATTCTTAAATAATTAGGTCCGTAATTGTAGTTGTAAAAAACAGAATAAAGGGTGAGCCCCATTTCTTTCTTCTTATCACCAAGAGGAATTTCGGAATAAACATCGGCTCCAAAGATATTAGCAGAATGAGATTGGAAGACATTTTCTGAAGGTTGGGTTTGTGTAGCATCTTTGTTAGCATAGAAACCGGTTCCGATATTCAGAATTTTTTTAGTAGCGAGATAATTCCCGGGTAAAAAGGCTGTAGTAGTAGTTTCCTTATTGAAGAACTGATAGAAGACATATCCGGCATAAGATAATTTTCCACTTTGGTTATTATCTACGGCTGGTCCTCCAACGGTAGGCTTTAGACTGGTCGCAAAAGGCTTATTAATGCTGAATCGATAGTTAAGTCTGTCTAATTCTCCATGAACAAAGATTCCCAATTGTCTTGAAAACTGATCTGCTATTTCTATCATGGGAAAATTAAAGATTGGAAGGTCACCTGCCAGCATTTTGGTACTGCTAGCGTTGGTTAAACGGCTTACCCCATTCCATGAATGGAGACCGGCTCCCAGATAGAGGTTATATTTATTGGGCTTTCCTGTATAAAAATTATTTCTGGGGATAATAGCTAATTCATTATACGCATCATGCATGAAAAAAGGTGCTTTTTTCCCGGCCCCACTATTTCCGGTTCCGGTTCCACCTCCGGAGATAAAACTCTGATTGTTGATTCCCATTTGTAAAAAAACAGAATAAAAAGGAGTGATCTGGCTTTGAATGGTTACCCTCATTCTTCGTATTCCTGCATCGTAGGTCTGATCCTGTGGAACTCCATTAACTTGGGTTCCAGGATTGTTGTCAATACTACGTAACCATATTTGGCTTGAAATCCCAAATTTCAGCCATTTATCACCTTCTGGATTCAATTTGATTTTGAGTTCCCCTACATCTAAAGGGTTTTTCTCAGGAAGAACTTTTTCAGAACTTTTATCAACCCTTACAGTATCCTGTCCGTAGGTATAAGATAGGACAGTTAAACTGAAAATGAGAAATAACTTTTTCATTGATGTTTTGTTTGCACCTAAACAATATATAAATTCTGAAGAAATTCTGAAGTTTTGATAAGATTTGAATATTTGTTGTTATCTTTTTGTTTTTCAGTGGTTTATTTTATGAAATTGACTCTTAAAGTGTGCTGGTTGTTCTCAAAATGATAAGAGATTTCTGTGTTGTAGATCTCCAAAATCTTCTTCACGAGGGCCAAACCGATCCCGATAGAGTTTTGATTGGGGTTTCCACGCTTGAATCTTTTAAATAATTCTTCCGTAGGAATAGAAGGTGGATTTCCGGTATTTGAAATCTGGAAATATTGATCTGTAAGTATAACGGAGATCTTTCCGTGATCTATATTATGTCTTTTAGAATTATTGATGAGGTTGTTGATAACAATGGTAGCTAAATTTTTATCAAAATTAAGATATACGTCCTCCTGTATATCCTTGGTCACGGTTAGATTCTGAATTTCAAACAGATCTTCAAAATAATAAATCCGTTCTTTAAGCAGTTCCGAAAAATTAACGAGGTGTGAATCGCTTTTCTCAAAATGATCCAGTTTTGCTAAAAGAATAAGCGATTGATTGATAGATGAAAGTCTATCAAGTTCATCATTCATGGAAGAAAGAGTTGTCAGTTGGTTTTCTGAAAGCTCACTGTCCATCAACAATTCTATTTTTCCTTTGATCGAAGCTAAAGGGGTTTGCAATTCATGGGAAGTATTTTCAGATAGTTCCTCCAATAAATGATAATCTTTTTTAGAGCTTTCAGACATTTTGATGAGGAACCCGTTCAATGATTTAAATTCTTCAGTTTGGGTCTCCATCAGGTTCATGGGACGGTTGTCTTTCAGTCTGAATTTTTTTATTTCATCCATGGCGTGATAAAACGGTTCAAGGATTTTTTTAGAAACCAAAACACTTACGATAATCGTAAGAATGATCAGGAATACCATAATCCAGGCAACAACCATGATGAGGCTTATCAAAAAATGATTTTCGATAATGGTAATATACCGGACACTTGTGATCGCATATTTTTTCTGATGAATGACCGGATAGGTGACTACGGTAATTTTGTTGATATAAGATTGTATACTTTTATTCCAGATGTATTTTTCTTCGATAATTTTTTCCTTGGCATTTTTAGAATTGGCAGGAAGGAGTTTCACCTGGGTTTGGCGATGATGAAATGTAAGATAGTCATACGTGGAATCTTGTTCCAGTTTGTGAGTGACATACTCATTTAAATCTTCTAATTTAAGGATAGCCGAACGCATGGTCGCCCTTTCAAAGGCAAAATACAAAATGGTAAAACCTATAGTAAGTACGAAGAATACCAGGATGGTAAATGCTCTTGCAAAACGGAAACTTAAATTCATTTGTCAATCCATTTATAACCTAGTCCATACACCGTCTGCAGGTAATCTTTTCCGCCGGCATCAAGAATTTTTTTCCGGAGGTTTTTTAAATGCTGATATACAAAGTCTATATTATCAATACTATAAGTGTAATCTCCCCAAAGATGGCTTGCAATAGCCTGTTTAGAAAGCATTCTGTTTTGATTATTAATGAAATAAATCAGCAGATTCAGTTCTTTTTTGGTAAGGTTAATCAGCTGATCATTGATTTTGCATTCTTTAGATTCCAGATCAATCGTAATTTCATTAAAATTAAGATGCCGGTTCGTTTCGGGAGTTTTTCTTCTTAAAACGGCTTTTATTCTAGAATGAAGTTCCGGCAAGGAAAAAGGCTTTGTAATATAATCATCGGCTCCGTCGTCTAATCCTGTGAGCTTAGTATCCAAAGAATTTTTTGCAGAAACAATGATGACACTTGCCTGGGGAGCAACGTTTTTGATGTGCTTTAAAAGTTCCAGTCCATGACCATCAGGAAGCATGAGGTCCAAAAGGATACAGTCATACTCAAAAAGCTCAATTTTTTCTAAAGCTTCTTGAGCATTTGAAGCGACTTCACAGATATAATCTTCTTTCTTTAGATAGTCTGTGGTATTCGCAGCGAGCTCTTTATGGTCTTCAATGATAAGGATTTTCATACGAAAATATTAATCCGAAATAAATTATTACGGGCTTAAAGATATAAAAAAACCATTCTAATTTTTATAATGAGTGCTTTTGATGATCACTTTCTTATTGGCACTCAGCCTTTAAACAGATATTTTAAAACAGTTTGAGCTTTTAATTTTTCATAATTGGGCTCAGTAATATGGAATGTAGCATGATGCCAATATTCCAATGTAACAATTGAGCTGTATGAATTGTTCTACTTTATATTATTACTTTATTCCATTTATGTTATGAAAAAAATTATAGGAGCTGTTCTTTTTCTTTGTGGAGCTTTTGTTTTTTCACAGGAAAATGTTAAAACAGATACGGTGGATCATACAAAGACAGCAGAAATCCAGGAAATCATTATAAAATCTCAGCGTAAGAAACAATTTGCAGATAAATCGGTATATACTTTTGATAAAGCTGCCTTGGAAAAAGCCCGGTATGCAAAAGATTTGCTGAAGACATTACCGGAGTTGCAGCTGGATCCTGTTTCCAATACGATTAAAAGTACCAAAGGAGGTACCTCGCTTTTTCTTATTAACGGAATTGAAGCGACGGATATGCAGATCCGGAGTGTGGCTCCCAGTGAAGTAGTAAAAGTGGAATATTATGATATCCCTCCGGCACGATGGGCAACCAGAGCAGATACGGTAATCAACATCATTACCCGATCCAATGAAACCGGATATGTTTTCGGGACTGACGTTAGCTCTGCATTGAACACAGGGTTTGTAAATGGATCTGCCTATGCTAATTATACGAAAGGAAAGAATAATTTTGGCTTGGAATATTCTATTAATTTAAGAGATTATGATAACAGGAAAGTCCATAGCATTTATGATTATCAATTAGACAACAGCCGTTATCTTTCGGATGAGAATAAGACGGATCATTTCGGATATACTTTTCAAAATGTTGCTTTAAGATATACACGTATGGTTCCTGATCAATATTCTTTTCAGGCAAAATTAAACATGGATATTTTTAACAGCTTCGTTAAAGGAAATGGGCAGAGTGTTTTCACCAAAGATAATACTACGGAAGAACATACCATGATGAAAAGAGGGGCTACAGATTATGTAACACCCACTCTGGATTTGTATTTCTCCAAAAATCTGAGTAAAAAAGATGAATTAAGTCTGAACCTCGTGGGTTCTCATTTTACAACCAATACTTCCGAGTTTGCGAAAGAGTGGGTGACTGCCACGGGAAATTCAGTTTTTGATAATGATATGAACCTCAAGGCCAAGCAAACGGGCTTTGTGGGAGAGGTTGCCCATACCCACGATTTTGAAGCTGGAAAGCTTTCTTCCGGTTACCGGATTTCCACGACTTCTATTTCTAATGATCTGCAAAATTTGGTAGGATTCTCCGAATACAAAGTGAATTATCTGGAACAATATTTTTATACGGAGTTTTCCGGGAAAATTAAAAAATTCTCTTACCGGCTTGGAGCAGGTCTCACCAATATTCATAATAAAAGTGCCGAAACAACATTCGATGAGTGGTCTATTACGCCTAAAGTAATCTTAGGCTATCAGCTGAAGGGAAATCAAAGTCTCCGCCTGACAAGCAGTTATAAACCCAAAAGTCCATGGAGTGCAGCGCTCAGCAGCAACGTGGTTCAAATGGCTCCCAATATTGTACAAAAAGGAAATCCTTTTCTAAAATCTCAGCTGACATGGGGAAATAATCTGATCTATTCATTTAATAATAAATATTTTGATTTTAATGCAAATGCTTTTTATTGGGACACGCGTCGTACCATTAATCAGTTTTATGTCTTAGACGAAACTTTGGGCGGTTATGCACTTACCTATGAAAATGCAAAAAGTTCGAAACAGTACGGGGTTCAGCTTACGGGTTCTTATAAACCTTTTGGGAACAATCTAGTTGTTGTCAAAGCGGCGATATCCCCTTCCTCCGAAACGGTAAGAACCAGTAAAGGAGCCTTGATTAAAAACAATTATGTAGAAAACAACTTTGTCATTTCTTCGGAATATAAATCGTTTTCCATTGAATATCAGGTGAACATTCCGGTGTTTAAATTAAGTGGAGCCTTCCTCAACACCAACGAAAATGCTAATCATATTTTTGCAAGCTATAAACACAAAGACTGGACACTCTCTACAGGAATGTATTGGATAGGAATGCCATCTGAATACAAGACCAAAAGTCTTCCGGAAAGTCTGGTTAATTACTCCAGAACCAGCCAGATTATGAATAACAAGTCGATGTTTGTTCTCGGATTCAGTTATGATTTCTCCAAAGGGAAGAAGACTGATTTGCAGAAAAAACTCAATAATTCAACAGCTCCTGCAGCCACTTTCTAATGATAGATTTATTGATAACCTGAGTAGTGAAGAATCTTAATATTAAAACATTAAGAAATAATAAGCTATTAAGATCATTAAGAGATTTCTCACTGCGTTCGAAATGACAGAATATATACATATCAAGGTATTAAGAATATAACCATGCAGTTTGTCATTCAGAAACGGAGCGTAAGCGAAGTGAAGGAATCTCGATGATGTTGTTGGTAAGGAGGCAAAATCGTTGAATTGCAAAATAGTAAAATCGCTTATAAATAATACATAAACTTTGTCATTGACTGCGTCTAATCTTCGATTTCAGAAACGGAGTGTAAGAGAAGTGGAGGAATCCTTAGAGTATATTTTGAGTATAATGAAATGCTAGAGGCTATTGATCATAAAAACAGCTCCGGAAATCTCCGGAGCTGTTTTCTGTACGTTAAATAGGTCGATTTAGTTTTGGCTGATCATCCTGCGGTAGGTATGAATATCTTCAATCGTGACAACGCTCATTCCTTTTTTTATGGCAAAGTCTACGATTTCCGGTAATCGTGCCATGGAGCCGTCTTCATTGGTAAGCTCACAAAGGACCGCATCATCACCCAGGTTGGCCATTTTTACAAGATCTACACTTCCTTCCGTGTGACCCCTTCTTTCAAATACACCCCCTTTTTTGGCTATAAGCGGGAAGACATGTCCCGGACTGGCAATATGATCGGCTAAAGCATGTTCTGCAATTGCTGTTCTGATCGTTGTTACCCGGTCTTTTGCTGAAACACCGGATTCAACACCTTCTCTGGCTTCAATAGAAATGGTAAATGCCGTCTGATTTTTACTGTTATTGGTTTCTACCATAGGACGAAGTTTAAGATGTTTACTTTTTTCTTCTGAAATACATAAGCAGACTATGCCGCTGCATTCGCGGATCAAAAGCGCCATATCTTGTTCTGTGATGGTAGAGGCGGGAAAGATAATATCGCCCTCGTTTTCGCGATTTTCGTCATCCACTAAAAGGATTCCTTTGCCTTGTTGTAATTTTAAAAGTGCATTTTCTACACGTTCTCTGGAGGAAACTCCGAATTTTTCTAATAATTTTTCCATGTTATTTTACTTTAAAAGTTAAAATACACTTCGGTACATGGAAATGAAATACAACACAATAAGTCCATAAGATAGCCTTATTGATTGTTTCATTTTCTTCTCCCATCCAGACTTTAACTGTCGGTTTTGGAATTTCACCAAATCAGTCCTTTAATGAAAAAGGAGTCGCGGACTGTAACCGCCGGTAGGGAATTGCACCCTGCCCCGAAGAAAACTTATGCTAAGTTTTACTGTATGTTTTGTTTAATTGTTTTTTAATTCATTAATTTCTATTTAACGCACAGACTGCTAATTTCGGGAAGTTTTTTGAAATGAAGAAGAGGTTTCTATAATTATTTTAGCAGGATCGGCCTGCTTTTTATCTATATATTTTATGCAAAGCAATACTGGAAAAAAGTACTCCTGTTAGTAATAATAATGAACGAACCCAATTCATTCTGCTCCATTCTTTCAATGCTTGTGTTGCAGTTTCCGGATCAATCGGTTTTTGTACGAAAAGAATATGGTTTCTTGGAAAAAAATAAGTGACTGTTAATACATCGGCTAGTATAAAAAGGATGAAAGCTGAAACCACATACACTTTGGTCTGTGGATATGAATTCCATAATACAATGATGGTAACCAATCCAAGGAGATGGTAAAAGGTTCCTGCTATCTTAAAAAAATCTCCAGGTGTTTTTTGTTGAAAATAATATCTTGCTGTTTCAAGTGAGCTGGGAATGCTTCTTCCCCAGTTAGGTGCATCAATAAGAGAATTATAAATATTAACAAATAATATCCCACTTCCAATAATGATGTATATGAATAAAATAAAAGGTCTCATAATTTATTGTATTATAAGACAAAATTAGGGTATGGAGAAATTTGAAAATTGTATAAATCGGTCTTTTTTTAGGCGATTTATGAGAATGTTAATTAAAATGTTTTAAGATATCCGTATTACCGATCAAGTATGGCAAGATACTCTCTCCATGGCCCCACATCATTTTTATATTGTTTGGCCATAACTCTGGAAATTTGCGCAATATGTCCAAGATCATGAGCAACCCATGTAGATAATAAGTGCTTGAGAGTAGTGTTGCCCAGTGCAGGATGAATTCCCGTTTTGTTTAAATCTTCGTCCGTTATATGTTTCGATTGTAAAATGGAAAGATTGTTCTTTCTTAATTTCTGAAACTCCTCCAATAATTGGGAAATCGTTTTCCCTTTGCTTTGTTCAAACTGTGCGAATCTATCAAATGGAGCAAAAGTTTTATCCGGTCCATTGGAAAGAATTACCTCCGTTCGAACCATCCAATCCGTTTTTTCTCCGTGAATCAAATGGCCTATTACATCAAAAGGACTCCATGTTTCTTCACCTTCATTATTGTATATCCACTCATCACTTAAGCCTTCCAGTAATGATGTTAAAACCTTTGGAGTACGCTCGAGAACTTCTATTGCTTTATGTAAATTGAATGACATCGTTTAGATATTATTGTTGATCTTTATATATATTCCAAAAGTTATAATCGGTCATGGGAGCATCGGTAAGTCCTATATTCCTTCCCATAGTCACGATCTGCCCACGATGATAAGTTCCATGAATAATGGCATGCTGGATGTATTCGTATTTGGAAAAATCACATTGGAACCAAGGGGATTCTACTTTTACATTTTTTTCTAAATCTTCTTCGGAAAGACTCTCAACATAATCTGCCAACTTTTGAGAATTGTTTTTGATGGCATTGAAAACATCTTCTTTTTGAGTGACATCGGATGTTTGTGCAAAATCAAAATCATGGTTTTCAGAAATAAAACTCCACCAATATTCCTGAGTCTGCCAGATGTGGTGTAACGTTTTTAAGATGGTCGGAAAACTTGAGATGGTTTCCTGATTAAGCTGTTCATCAGACTTGGTAGAAAGCCAATCAATATATTTATTGACTACCCAGTTATTGTACTGAACACTTTTAGTAACTAATGTTTTTAGGCTCATGTTTATAGTTTTTGTGGTTATGTTATTTTTTATTTTGCACAATAAAAATAAATAAAATAGTGATTGAATTTCTATAAAATTTAAAAACCGGTCTGAAAAAACCGGTTTTTATGATTTGATTACTAGGGAAGTAGCATAGATTAAGTGAGCTTTGCAAATTGCTGCTGAAATGTATTGGCATCTATAATTCCCATTGCAAACTCGTATTGTAACAATTCATATTTTTCATTTTTCGTCAGCGGGCGGTTATTGATCATTTCTATAACTTGATCCTCATCAGCTAGTATTCCCGGTATATTGGCTTTTTGTTCAAAGGCTCTGAAATACCGGACTCCCAGTTTTCTTTGAGAAATAGCATCGAAATGAATGTTGTCAGGGTTTGCTGTTAAACCTTCAGCAGAAACAAAATAGCACTGATCATGATCTTTTGCAAATTGGATTAAAGATTCATTCACATCATTATATTCGCTAAAGTATTGACCATACATACCATCTGTTAAAAAATTGCCCAATCCTCCAATGATCAGAGGAATATCCGGAACATTAAGTTCTTCTCTCAGGGCTTCTATGATTACGCTTAATTTTTCCTGGTAAGATTGATATTTTTGTCCATGGCTGTCACTCTCTCCTTGATGCCAGAGAATTCCTGCCAATGTACTTATTTTTTGTGCTGCTTTTGCTTGTGAAACAGCGTGTTGAAATAGTGGCTCCTCTACCGCCCAGTCTTCAAGGCTTGTCCCTCCGTCTGCACAGGGAATTAATCCAATATCGTCTTTGTGATTATGAAATAAACGCCATGAAGAAGCAAAAGAAGCTGCCAGACTGATTCCTGAAGTAGGGCGATCAAAATTAATAGGCTCGGCAATCATTTGCCATCTTCCGTTTCTCAGCATTTTGATCTTTTCATCATGAATAGGATGAACTTCCTGTAGAAACCCACGGCCTGCCATATTCGACTGGCCGATCATTAAAAATGAATATGTCATCGTATATTACTTATTATTCTGTTCTTTACTTTTTTAGTGCCTTACAAACCTTGTCAAATGTGGTCCATAATAGTTCATCTGTTAAAACAAAAGGGAGCCCACTAATACTTTTGCCCTGTTGATGAAAACGTAATAAAGTGTATAGAGGAGCAAAAGCAATTGACCAGTATACCTCAAACGGAATTTCATCAATCTCCCTACGCTTTACCGTATTGGCAATAAAACTCAAAAGATTGTTTTTAAATTCACTCATAAACATTCCCGGCTTTTCATTAAACATTTCGGCAAATTGCTGGCTGTAATGGGAATTATTAATTTGCTCCAAAAAGGGGAGGATCATGGGATTTTTGATTGCATATCGGTATCTGTTGGTCCATTGTACACGCAGTCCTTCTTCGAATGAAGAATCAGGATCAAAGCCTTCATTGATCTGGGATTCCATCTTGTTTCCTTCTTCAATGACAAGTTTGGTAATGAGATCATCCTTATCCTTATAATAAACATAAGGGGTACCCACCGAGATATTGCATGCTTTAGCCAATTTATTAATGGTAAAGCCATTCAATCCATCTTTTACAATAATTTCAATTGCTTTTTGTTTGATTATATTTTCTTTGTTCAAATCCCGGTTACGCATATGATTTCATTATGAGTGATTTATAATTAAATGAATGTTCATTTAATTATAAATACAAATGTATATGATTTTAGACTCAATACCAAAATTAGAGGAAATAATTTTTTTGGAGGAAATAATCAGAAGTAAAACAGGAATAGAGGTCTAGTACTGGAACAAGCTTATAGGAATGATATCTATAGTGTTGTGCTTTCTTTAGGATAGCTTAAATGATCATTGTAAATGATGTCTACAATATCATTAATACATTCATTTCGCGGATACTTTTCCCCATTGATTATTAATGCGATGGAAGTTTTTGATGCTTCATCAAATATGAGGATGGTATTAGTTCCATAGGTTCCGCCTGTATTTCCGTAAAAATCAATATTGTGAAATTTAAATGTCATTAAACCCCTTCCATAAGTTTCTTTTCCAATAATGGGTTTCATCTTTGCGACCGTTTCTTTTGACAAAATTTTATGATCAAACAATAGGTTGATAAATCTATTCAGATCTTGAGTGTTGGAAGACATATCACCAACACCAATAATATTTTTAAAATAAAAATCTTTGGTGAGAACCCACAAATTATTTTCTAAAAGATAGGATTCTGCAATATGAGTGGGATGGTCAAGTGCTGATTGGGTTTTGGAAAGATGAAATGGTCCTGTAATCTGTTCCTTCAGAACATCATTATATTTCTTATGATATTCTTTTTCTATAATCTTTCCCAAGAGATAATATCCGGAATTGGAATAAGATACATTTTCATTAGGCGAAAATAAAATCCTTTGGTTCATCAGCTCTTTCATAATTTCTTCCTGGGTTCTTGGTTCTTTTAACCAGACTGTTTTCTCATCTTTTTTTACATAATTATTTAACCCGCTTGAATGTTCAAGAAGATTTTGGATGGTAATTTTATCAGAGTTTTTTACATCAGGAAAATATTGTCTGAGTGGAGTATCTAATGAAATTTTGTGTTGTTCAATCAGTGTAAAAATCAATGTTGCTGTAAAAAGTTTGGTTATAGATCCAACCTGATACTCCGTGTTTTTATTGAATTTTTTTCCTTGTATTTTCCCGAAAGAATTAAAATACATCTCTTTCCCATCTTGAAAAATAGAAATAGATCCAATATCAAGATTATTTTTCTGGATGTAATTCACATAATCATCCAATTTTTCTGAATGGATGTTTTGAGAATACACCAGGTACTGGAATAGCAGAGTCATCAACACCATAAAAATTTTATCTGAACTTTTCATATTTTTAAATAAGTTATACCACTCATGATTTGAAGACATTGGTCTGTATCTTTTGTCCTTTATTTTATTCTCAATAAATATAGGATTAATTTATTATTTCAGCATCCGGATTCTCTCTCAGCTTTGCAATATTTTCCCGCCATCTTTGGAGTTCTTCATCAGTTAATTTTATCCATTCTGTGACCTCGCCAATAATTTTTATGGGTTCTTTACTGCGATAGGAGCGGGTAGGGTTGCCCGGGAATTTCTTGTCTGTCACATTAGGGTCATTTTCGAATTCTCCGGTAGGCTCCACAATGTATATGCGTTCATGGCCGTCTCCTTTTGCCAATGCAGCGGCAAGTCCAGCCCCATTTTTTAAAGCTGTAAAGTAGATATGATTCATAATGATTTCCGGATAATAATTAGACCCAAATCCAGCTGTAAGCAAGTCTCCGATTTGAAGATCTGCTTTTGTTCCATGATAAAATGGTCCGTTGTCTACAATATGATTGGCTGGTTGCTCGTTTTTGTGGTTTTCCATTGTATGAATGCTAAAGTTACTTTGCTAATTTATATACATATATAATTGCTTATATAGTCTCACCGCTAGCACACGATACAATCGTGCGGCAGCGAGGAGGGTAATTGTTATAGAAAATATCCGCCAACTAATTTTACAAATACTTCTCTTTTCCCAATTTTATAAATTGTTAGAACACTCCCATCTGGAAGGTGTTTCATTTTTTGACTAAATTCGGCTCTTGGTCCAGAGCGTGCTAATATATCAAGCTGTTGTAAAACTTCTCCAGGGGTTAAAACACAAATTGCTGTTTCTTCACTTTTCCCATCCCCACTTTTTTCTATCGTTTGAATGATTAAATCCTTTTGTTGGGAGCATAATTTTTCTTTTTGGGTTTCATTGAGTGCCCGGTAAATATTCATCATGTCATCCAACAAATTTTTATTGAGAGGATTAATTGAATATTTTGATTCTGCCTCAGCAACCATTTGTTCTGCTTTATTTTTTGATAATCTTTTTTGAGCTGGTTTCCAGAACGTGCCAGATTCACGATTGTAGTTTCCAATTGTATAATCAATTTTTACAAATTTACTCCCGTAATAAAGTTGATTCAATTGTTCTTGAGTTAATTCAGAAGGATTTACTTTGAATATATCTAAAAGTTTATAAAAATTTTCCTGTGGATTTTCGGTGACATTCTTTTTAATAAGATCAGTGTTTATTTGTGCATAGAATACTTGAAAAATTAAAACTAAAATACTTGAAATGATATATTTTTTCATTTTTTTATAATTTGAATTGAACGATTGTTTGTTATACTAATTCTACTAAAGGAAATAGTCTACATGAGAAGCGATAGCATTTGAGGAGATCATTATCTCACAATTTTAATACTTTCTAAAACTCCTTTTTCATTTTTAAAACGAAAAATATAAGTTGTTCCATTTTGGACCTTTGATAAATCTATATTTTTATTGTAATAGGCAAAACCTTTGGTAATTTGTTTTCCATCTATTGAGAAAACGGTGTATTCAAATTGATTACTATTATTTTTATTACTGATTACAAAACCGTCTCTAGATGCGTTGGTATAGACCTTTGCTTTAGATACTTGATCTTTATTGGCTGCATTTGCAGAGAGTACACTTTCGCTAATATCTGCTACTTGTATACTTTTAATTGCTGAACTGGTTAGAGACGTTGTACTTCCACCGATGATGTATAATTTATTGTTATATACTTCCGCTGCAGCGTGTCTTCTGGGAATCATATTGGATGATAACTGGTGTAATTTATTAGTGGTAGTATCAAAATAGGCTAGGAAAGCTTGATTATTAAAACCACCTACAATAAAGATCTTATCACTGGATACAGCTAATGAGTGCCCGGATATACCAACAGGCATCGTATATTGATCGATCCAAAGATTAGTGTTGAGGTCGTAAACGTTTATCAGACGAGATGGGGTACCATTAAAACCTCCAATTACATAAAGTTTATCATTAACAATTTTGCCCTTTGCTTCTCTGGCTGTAGGCATATTGGGTAATGAATTCCAGGTATTGGAAGCAATATCATAATACTGGAATTTATTAGAAAATACAGTGGTTGCAGCTCCATTGAGTCCGCTGCCACCAAACACATATATTTTGCCATTATAGATTGCAGAACCTGAATTTCCTGTATAGGAATGATTAATAGCCCCCTTTGTTATTTTATTGGTTGCAAGGTCTAAAATTTCAAGATGGCTATTTCCCCAACCATTAAAAATATAAATTTTATTATTGTAAGTCTCCGAATTAGCAAATCTTTTGGGAAGTAGAGTAGAATTGAGAACACTCCAACTGTTATCAGTAATATTGTATTTCTCAACATATTTTGCATCACTTGCTTTTTCTTGATAACCATTGCTCACATAAATATTATCATTCACGATTACACTGGTTATTGCACCTCTGCCGACGGACATATTACTCAGATTTTGAAAATGAAGTGTTTGTGCATGGGCTAGCAATGAACCCAAAAATGAAAGAAGTAATAACTTTGTTTTCAATGGTGTTAAGGTTTGGTGTTTGTTTTTTATAATCTCAAACATAAAGATTTTTGCCGGAAAAATCATTATTTTCTTTTGAAGTTTCCTGACTTTGGATGACTTATTTTTATTGGCTCAAAGTCGGGAGACTTTGCGCAGCTGTTAATAATTGATCTCGATTATTCATATTTTTTTCGTCCAAAATATATCTAAGACTGTATTCACCTTTTTTTAGATCGTTGTTATTCAGTCTTCTTTGCTTAGATGCAGTTGAATGAAACCGTCTTTAAGGTTATATTCTTTATGTTTAAATTTTGAGTTCAGTACACTGTTGTTTCCTAAAACACCGCCAACTCCTGTGATTAATGGATGAATATTAAAATAAATGTCTGTTACCAAATCTTGGTCTATAAAGGCATTAAAAGCACCTGTTCCACCGCCAACTGCCATTTTATGCAAGCCTTTTTCTGACATATATTCAATAGCTTCTTCGGGACTTGCAACAGTCTTGTAGTCTTTTGATGCGTAAGGTTTTTCAGAGAGTATTACGATTTCTATTCCGCTGAAATGTTCTTTGACTTCCTGTGGGAAATTTAAAAAATTTTCAAAGGTTTTCACGCCTATGACAAGATTTCCCACCTTTTTTGCAAATTCTAAATAAAATCCCATTGCTTCTGGTGGCAACTGATGATGTGGATTATCGGATAATAATACTTTACCATTAGCCGAAATGTTGGCAATTACTGTTACTTTCATTTTTAATTTTTTTTACAGTATAAAATTATCTGAAAGAAACTTTACCTTTACTATACATTACCTTTTGGAAAGTAACTATTTTATGAGTACCAAAAAAAATGACATAAGCAAAGAAAAAATATTGGCCCTTAAAGATGCCATTGAATTATTGGGTGGTAAGTGGAAATTCTGTATTCTGCATAATTTGTATAATTACGAAACAATGCGGTTTAAAGATTTGCAGGAGATGGCTCTGGGAATAAGCCCAAAAGTTCTATCCAAAGAGTTGCAGGAACTGGAAGATAATTTACTAATTACCCGAACGGTTAATAACACCAAGCCTGTTACAGTTTCGTATGCACTTACCCCACACGCCAAAGAAACTGAAGATGTTGTCAATGCCCTAATTGATTTTGGCTTGAAGCATAGGAAGAAGATAAAGGAGAAGTGATTTACATAATTAAGAAGTTGAGTTTACATCAAATCATCTTTTTTAATTTTGAAAGCTTTATTTTCCTCTTTTTTTACTGCTATCGCACGAATCCTTTCGTGTGGTGTATAGTATTATAAATTCTAATAATGTAATCTAAAAGACAGAAGAGCCACACGATACAATCGTGCGGTAGCGACGGTTAGCTGTTGGCCGTTTTTTTATTTCAAATAACTTTGTTCAAGAAGTTCAACTGATTCTGCTTCAGTCAACGGTATCTTTTTATCTGTATTATTTGTTAAATTGAATGAAATCAGATTGTTATTTCTTACTGCATACAATAAATATGAAGTTGGGTCCTTATGATCATTTTGAGGCATATTTTTTACGATAATTCTCCAGACAATATAATTTCTCCCTTCGTTTCTTTTTATTTCGGAAACTTCAGCTTTCACTCCGCTTGAAGACGCCCAGTAATCATATTCCCATTTGTAAAATGCATTCAGCAATTCTTTTTCTGTTAAACCCTCTTTATAAAAATCAAATTTTTCAGGTTTTCTTACTGAAATTAATAAGCTTATTTTTTTGTCTTTATTGCTTAAGTGAAATTTTCCGGATTGTTTAAGTTGATTTTTATATTCCCATTTTCCCGGAATCTCAAATAATTCTCCATTGATTTGAAAAGGAGTCTTTTTTTGTGCAAACGAAAAGGTTGAAATCAGGAAAAGAATGAAGATTGAAAAAAGGTTAACGTTTAATTTCATTTTGATAACAGTATGTTGTAATAAATGCTTAGTAAGACCCAAATTTACATATTGTATTAATATAACTTATATACAATTATGATAATGTTGTTTTGAGTACAAAATTTCCTTTTTTATTTCTTCTTTCTCCTTTCAAGAATAAGATACGCTGCATCCAGCATTTTGATGAGATGAATATACGGGTTTATCATATTCCTTTCCGGTAGCTTGTCGTATATTCCCATTGAGAAATAGACCATTCCGGAAATAAAATAATCAAATTCCTTGATACTGTATTCTTTGAATGCTTTTTTAAATACTAACAGAGGATTTTGGTATTCTTCCTCCGAAAGTAAGCCCAGAACCCATGGAGAAACATTTTTCAATTGAGTATTGACTGTATATTTCTTTTCCTTTAACATTATAAAGTAGCCTATACGGATGAATGAACGCATCGCCTGATGAAAGTGATAAATGACGGACGGATCTTCTTTTATCCAGCTATTTCTTTTAAGGGCATAGCTCATAATGCTGTTTAACAGCTCTTTGGAGGCTGTCAGGTCATTGAGTTGAAAAAACGTTTCCATCAGCTGCAAGCCGCAATGCTTCTTCCAGCCTTTCCCAAGCCGGGATTGAAAGTCTGTTTTTGTTTTTTTCATAAGTGTGTATTTTTCATTGTAGGAGTTTTTACCGGCAGTAAAGAAGTAAGCCTTGCAATGCCTGAATCTACTGTCTATACAAGCCGAATCAATATGATAGAATTTGTGTTTTTTTAAAAGCCCGAAAGCCGCAATGGATTGTACACCCCATTGTACCGTATCATGATACTTTATGTTGTAAAGCTGGCTTAGAAAAAAGATGATTGTAGAAAAGCAGAACAGCATGAAAATAAAAACGGCATGAGACTCTACAATATCTGTAATAGGGGTACTGGTATACCTTGAGACAGATAAGGAGAGCCCACGCCTAGGTCGTGAGCTTCCTGCTTATCTTCTTGTCTCTTAAAAATTACCAGTTTTCTATTACAAGATTCTAAGCAATAGCTTCTATATTTCTTTGAAGTATCGCAAAATTACTCTAATGAGTAATCTTTTCCAAATATAATAATATTTTTAATATACAGGACTATAGTCCTTAGTTTTTTATTTTGTTTTTGGCTCACTTTGTCATTATGCATGATTCTTTAGACGAAATAGAGCGATATATAATTTCAAAAGTAAAAGAGATAAGAGAACAGAGAGGTATTAGTCAAACTTCTCTTTCTTTAGCTATTGGTAAGAGTACGAGTTATATTTCAGATATTGAAGCTCATTCCAAAACCGCAAAATATAATATTAAAAGCCTAAACTTGATATCGAAGGCATTGGGATGCTCTCCAAAAGATTTTTGGCCAGAACAGCCAATTTTGGAGGAGAAATATGAATTTGTAAAAGAGATAGAGATAAAGAAAAAATCTAACGGAGCGTAGGATTTTTATTATAAACTTTCCAAATTACTCTGATAATGGTAATTGCCATGGATAGAATTGAATTTCGAATAGCTTTTGGTAAAAGAGTTGAAAAATTTAGAAAGAAGTTGGGATTAAGCTATCGAGAGCTAGCTCAAAAATGTGACGTGGACCATAGTAATATCAGCAAAATTGAAAAAGGAGAAGTTGATTTAAGAATTTCAACAATACAGGAACTAGCCAAAGGCTTAGAAGTTCATCCACAAGAATTGTTTGATTTTGAAATGGAATAAAAACCAAGCTCCGAAGTCTTCAGGCTCCGGAGCTTATTTTTAAATAGCTTGGTTTTATTTTATTGACTCAAAGTCAGGAGACTTTGCGCAGCAGGGATTTGAGTGTCTTGTTCATAATATTACGGCTAATGTCAAATTTATGTATTGATCGAATATTCATACATATACAATTATGCTAATACTATTTTTTGTAAAGTTGAAGAAATTAACAAGTTATTTTGTGTATGAGTACTATAATAAAAGCCTGCTTTTCTAGGCGCCCACTTCGGGTTATGCTCTATAAAGTATGTGAAATTTAATAAAAGGTTTTTGTTATGCTGTTATTTTCTAGATGAAAATGTTTAAGTCATGAAGATACTGTTCGCGCTACGTAATCTTTTATATAAGTTTATTTTCAATAGCATAATATTTTCCATCATGTGTAATTACGAAATCTCCATCTTTGTCTAACTTGAATAATTTTTTTGCAATTCCTTCTCCTGTAATTAGATCAAACATTATTCTTGAAACGTTCAACACATTTTTTACGTCTTCTTTTGCCACGAAATTATCTCCATTTTCATAGTGGGAGACTAACAATTTCATTATTTCATTGATAGGATCAGAATTATGTTTTGGATTAATTTCTTCTGGAGAAGCCAAAGCAATTTCAGTATTTAAAGAAGTTGTAAATGGATTATTGCCAATTTCAGGCTTCATATATATTGGTGAATTATGAATTTTTCTAATAAGTTCATCAAAAGAAAATTCAAATCCATCTTTTTTTGAAAAGTCAATAAAAAGTTTTGTTTTTAAGAAAGTAGGTACATGAAATGTCCCATTCTGCTTAATTAATGGGATTATTTTGTTTTTATTAATTTTAGTTAACAAATTTGAAGTTATAATCATTTTTTCATAACCAACACCACCTTCGCCTTGATTAGCTTTCAGAACATATCTATCTGTGCAAATCATCAAAATGTAATCTGCTAGAGCTAACTTGGTTTCCATAAAATGTGGTAAGTCGTCTCCAGGAGAAAGATCCCATTGATCTATAATTGCATCAATTCCATTACTTCTTAGCCTAGCGCCTAATTCTAAAGTCCATTTTTTATGCTCGATTGAATCGTGTGAATAAGATATAAATACTTTTGGGATATTCATTTTAATAAAATTAATATATTTTGATGGTTATTTTAAATAAGATAATGATAATAGCCAAATTTACACATTGTATAATTATAAAACATATAAAATTGCGTTAAAGCATTATGTACTTATTATGACAATATTAAACAGAATTTTTCACTAAGTTAAAACATTGAAACATTAGTTGCTTACGGAAAACCATAATTCAAACAAAAAACCGCCCTACAAAAGCAGAGCGGTTTATATATTAAATTTGTCTTAGCGACTCGCTACTACATCATTCCTGGCATTCCACCACCCATTGGCGGCATAGCTGGTTCAGCGCTCTTCACTTCAGTGATTACACATTCAGTTGTTAAAAGCATTCCTGATACAGAAGCTGCATTTTCAAGGGCAACTCTTGTCACTTTCGTAGGGTCGATGATTCCTGCTTCAAGCATGTTTACGTACTCGTCAGTTTTAGCGTTGTATCCGAAGTCTCCGCTTCCTTCTGCAACTTTAGCAACGATTACAGAACCTTCACCTCCTGCGTTAGCAACGATTTGTCTTAATGGCTCTTCGATCGCTCTTTTTACGATTTTAATCCCTGTAGTTTCGTCAGAGTTAATTCCTGTAAGGTTTTCTAAAGCAGCGATAGCTCTTACTAAAGCAACACCACCTCCAGCAACGATACCTTCTTCAACTGCTGCTCTTGTAGCGTGAAGTGCATCATCTACTCTATCTTTCTTTTCTTTCATTTCCACTTCAGAAGCTGCTCCTACGTAAAGTACGGCAACACCACCAGCTAATTTAGCTAATCTCTCCTGTAGTTTTTCTCTGTCGTAATCAGAAGTAGTCGTTTCCATTTGAGCTTTGATCTGAGCTACTCTTCCTTTGATTTTCGCTTCATCACCACCACCGTTTACGATTGTTGTATTATCTTTATCGATCGTTACTTTTTCAGCTGTTCCAAGCATATCTAAAGAGATGTTTTCCATAGTGAAACCTTGCTCTTCAGAAATTACCTGTCCACCTGTAAGGATCGCGATATCTTCTAGCATTGCTTTTCTTCTGTCCCCAAATCCTGGAGCTTTTACAGCAGCAATTTTAAGAGAACCTCTTAATTTGTTTACCACTAAAGTAGCTAAAGCTTCACCTTCCACTTCTTCAGAGATAATCAATAGAGACTTACCCCCTTGTGCAATTGGCTCAAGAACCGGAAGTAATTCTTTCATAGAAGAAATTTTCTTCTCTACTAAAAGGATATATGGGTTTTCTACTTCAGCTACCATTTTCTCAGGGTTAGTCACGAAGTATGGAGACTGGTATCCTCTGTCAAACTGCATACCTTCTACAACATCTACAGTTGTATCGATACCTTTAGCTTCTTCTACAGTGATTACCCCTTCTTTACCTACTTTTCCGAAAGCTTCAGCGATCAAAGTACCGATCGTTTCGTCGTTGTTTGCAGAAACGGAAGCCACTTGCTTCACCATTTCTGTAGAATCTCCAACTGTTTTAGATTGAGATTTAAGGTTTTCAACAACTGCAGTTACTGCTTTGTCAATACCTCTTTTAAGATCCATTGGGTTAGCACCTGCAGCTACATTCTTAAGACCTTCTCTTACGATAGCTTGTGCCAAAACAGTAGCGGTAGTAGTACCGTCTCCTGCAATATCATTAGTTTTAGAAGCGACTTCTTTTACCATCTGCGCTCCCATATTTTCTACTCTGTCTTCAAGTTCGATTTCTTTTGCTACAGAAACACCATCCTTAGTAACGTGAGGTGCACCAAAAGATTTCTCAATTACTACATTTCTTCCTTTAGGTCCTAAAGTTACTTTTACTGCATTTGCCAATGCATCAACCCCTCTTTTTAAAGCGTCTCTTGATTCAATATCGAATTTAATTTCTTTTGCCATTGTTTTGCTGTATTAACGTACGATGTATAATGTACAAAGTACTTGGTTTACTTTTTTAATATTTTAACTTTCGATCGGTCATTAATACATTGTACATTTTACATTGTACAACATACGAAATCTTAACCAATGATTCCTAATAGGTCAGCTTCTTTTACAATTAAGTAATCTTTTCCTTCTAATTTTAATTCAGCTCCTGAATATTTTCCATAAAGAACTTTGTCACCTACTTTAACAGTTGTAGGCTCATCTTTCTTACCAGGACCTACTGCTACTACTGTACCTTCTTGTGGTTTTTCTTTTGCGGTGTCCGGGATAATAATACCTGAAGCTGTTTTAGTTTCTGCAGCGATTGGTTCTACCAAAACTCTGTCTGCTAATGGTTTAAAGTTTACTGACATAATATATCTTTTTTTTAATTATTTCTGGGTTATAATTCTCTAAATGTGTGCCAAATGAAGCCAGAGGATCATACTTGATCATTGAGGGTTGAAAATGGCAGAGTTTTTTTTTCGGTGTGAAATTTTGGCAGAAAAATAAAAAAAATAAAGCCGGAAATTTCCGGCTTTTCTTTTACTGATTTTCTTAAAGAGTTAAGGACAATACTGTCCCGGTCCAATCCATAAGGTACATTTTCCGTTATCGTCGCGTTCACAACAAACAAGTCTTGCTGCACCTCCATTAATGGACTTTTGTGCATCTCTGTTTAATAACTTGGCATTTTTCATGGTTACAGTGGTTTTTTTCATATTATTATTTTTGGTGATACTGAGTATTTAACCATAATACGTAGTTTGACTTCTGGTTATCAGTATGTTAATCAAATATAAATATTTTTTCACAAACTTGATCTTTTAATTTTATTTTTTTAGCTTGTGTTTAATTTCTGGTTGTAGAATACCTGTTTTTAAGACCAATAGGACAGCAAACTTTTAAGGAAAATCATATTTCCCACCTAATAATATTTGAAAAGAAAAATAGGAGTTTTATTTTATGCCTGTTCCTTTGTCGGCTGATTGATTTTTGAAATAATGGCACCTGAAACGGCAATACCTATAAAGTTGGTTACCGCCCTGGCTTCATTCATAAAACGGTCTACGCTATACAGCAGCGCAATATCTGTCACAGGAATTTTCCCAAACCGGTTTAATGTAAAAATAAGGGCGAGAAAGCCAGATCCGGGAACACCGGAAGCTGTTTTTGAGGTAATGGTAATAATGACAAAAAGCCATATGTAGTCATTAACACTTAAAGAAATACTGTAAAACTGGATGAGAAAACAGCATGCTACAGAAATATAAATACAAGCACCCGCAAGATTAAAATTATATCCTAATGGAATTACAAATCTTAATATTTTTCTGCTATAGCCCTGGGATTCCATCTTTTCGAAAATCATAGGAAAGGCTGTTTTCGAAGACGAGGTGGTCATAACCAGAACGATTTCCTCTTTTATATGAATAAGAAATTTCCACAAATTGAATTTGAATAAGTAAGCAATCAATCCTAAAATTCCAAAAATAAAAACAATATCAGCAAGGTATACGGTAGCAACAACTTTGCTAAGAGGGAGAAGAGTATTAATACCATACACTGAAATTCCGTAAGCGATATTACAGAAGATAATAAAAGGAAGAATACAGTATAAATACTTAATAATGGTATAGAATATGGCAAGACCCTGGTCCAGTATTTTGATAAAATCTTCTCTGGCTTTGGAGAGATTCATGTAGATCCCGATAATAATAGAAATGATCAGAAAGATACCATGCCGATTAAGATATAAAACAGAAACAATAGAGGTATCATTGATTTCAAAATTCTTGGGTAGAGTCGTTTTTATTTTAGGAATCTCAATTCCCGTATTGGCACCAGGCTGTACCGCAAAACCAAAAATAAAGCCTATCACAATAGCAGTTGAACTTAGTATTAAAAAATAAAGTGCAGTCTGCCAGACAATACTACCGGCATTTTTGATATCTGACAAATGACAGATCCCATAAATAATAGCCATGAAAATGATCGGTAATATGATCGTTTCCAGAACCATAAAAAAATACCGGCTTATAATCCCTAGCTTGATACTCGTATCAGGAAAGTAATACCCACTAAGTACACCACCTATAATGGCTACAAATACATATAGCGTAAGATTTTTTAAGTATCTGCTGGTGAATGTTTTTTGGGTGTGAAAGAGGTTCATCTGAAAACTTTTATTCGCTGCGTAAAGTGAGGGTTATTATAATTCTGGTCCGAAATATAATAATTATATACCAATTCAAACTATATAACTCCGAGAAGCAAGGCTCCCAATAGCATAACAATAGAGGATCCGATAGCCCATTTTAATGTGTATTTCAAATGATCGGAAAATTCCACTCCTGCCAATGATACCAATAAATAGGTTGATGGAACCAGTGGACTCAGAAGATGAGATGCTTGTCCTACAAGGCTGGCTCTTCCTAAAATATCGGGTGGAATGCCAAGCTGATTTCCTGTCGCGGCAATAATTGGAAGTATTCCAAAATAATATGCATCGTTAGTTAGGAAAAATGTTAGTGGAACACTGAATACTGCGGTAATAATATTTAAAGATCCACCCCAGCTTTTAGGAACGATTTCTATCATACTGTTTCCCATAGCCTGCATAATCCCGGAGCCATTTAAAATTCCTGTAAAAATTCCTGCCCCGAAAATCATTCCTGCTACAGACAATGCATTTCCTGCATGTTTTGACATTATTTTCTGCTGGTCTTTTAATTTAGGGTAATTGATTACTGAAGCGATACAGAAGGCAATCATAAAAGCAATTCCCAAAGGAACGATATCTAAGATCATCACTGCCAAAAGAATGATGGTAAGGCCAAGGTTGATCCAGATCAGCTTAGGACGACGAAGCTTAGGATCTACCTCACCACTGATATCACTAGCGCTGTAGTTGGTATATTTTCCATCTTTTGCAATACGTTTTTTCTCTTTTAACCCTAAGATATAAGCAACAAAAATAACCCAACAGATGCCCAATACCATGATCGGGATCATCGGAACAAAAATCTCTGTATGTCCAAGTTTAAGCGAACTCATAACCCGCGCAGTAGGGCCGCCCCACGGAAGAATATTCATAATACCTCCGGCCAGCATAATGATGCAGGTAAGAATCAGGGGATTTAGTCCTTGTTTTTTATAGAGGGGGAGCATAGCAGCTACTACGATAATATAGGTAGAAGAGCCATCTCCATCCAGAGAAACTAATGTCGTAAGAATAGCTGTCCCAATAGTTGTTTTGATCGGATTATCTCCAACAGCTTTCAGAATTACATTAACCAGCGGTTCAAATAATCCGGTGTCGATCATTAAACTGAAATAGAGAATGGCAAAAATCAACATAACGCCGGTGAGAGCTATTTCTTTTACACCATTCTTCATCATGTCCCCGAGCTCGGGACCAAATCCGGCAAAAAGAGCAATGATGACCGGAACGATCACCAGGGCTGTAAGGGGTGTCATTTTTTTATTCATGATGAGGATCATAAAGATGATGATCATCAAAAACCCAAGAAATGTTAGCATAGCGATATATTAAATTTAATCAGTGAGGTATGGTTTTATTTTTGTTTTTTTCTCCAGTCAAAGGTATTTCTGAAGCCTACGTATCCATAGTTGCTGGTTCTTCCCGGTGACAGCTGGTTGATAAAAGCTAATTCAATAGCAGAGCGTTTTCCGGTCTTTATTCCTATTCCGGCAGTGATACGATTGCTGTCAAAAATATCATCTTTTTTATTGACATTAATTCTTATTTCGTTTTTAAGGATGCCGTATAATCTTTCTTTTTCTCCTTTTCTATTGAAAGGAATTCTCATAGAAAGAAGATAACGGGCTCTTAAAACAAATTCATCAGGGTTATCGATAAAACGTTCTTCAATACGAAATCTACTGGATATCGATGTCCTTCCAATATCATGATCCAGAGTGACCTGTTGGAAAGCTCTTTTTTCGTAACGTGCTTTTTTCGAGTCACTACCCTGGTAAGATTCCAGAATAAGGAACATTCCTCCTAATGCCGGTCTTACCCCCTTAACTACCTCATAATCTAAGTAAGCGTTAACAAGAAATAGTCTGGTATCGTATGCCAGGTCAAAAGAACGGTATTGGGTAAGAGCAGTTAACGTGCTTTTGTCCGTTACTCTGGCCGTCATAATATATTGAAACCACATATTGTAATTATCAGTACTTTGTCCCTGGTAAAATTGGTAAAGAAGAAGTGGTAGAATAAAAATTAATTTTCTCTTAATTTTCATATAATATTGGGTTAATATTGTTGCTTTCCAAATATATTTATTAGAATTACCGGGATGTTAATTTTTCAATCAATGACCTATTTTATCAGCAAACAGCATTTTCCATTAAAAAGATCCTATATTTGAAAACCGTTGAAATCAGGTTTTTGTCATGTTTTTAATAGTTAATATTGTATTTATATTGCTGGTTTTCAGAATTTTATTCAGTGATAAGATTCTGAAAAAACTAATGAATTCTCATTGGGGGTTTCTATTGAGGTTTCAGCATGTTTTCTTCTTTTTTATCTTTATTTTAATAATTTTTTTCACGGAAAATTACTTCCTCGATGCTCCTGAGTTGATTTGGAGTGTTTTATCTGTAATTGTTTTGAATATTGGAGTTTACTATTTGGTATACTGTTATCTGGTCCCTCATTTTTATTTAGCGAATAAATATCCTGAGTTTATTTTGTATGCGCTGATTTGTTTTTTAGTATCCAGTCTTTTTAGAATTTTGCTTGAGCCTGCTGTTTTTAAAATGAATTTCAATGAAGCCCTTTCCAATACCAAATTTTTATATAATGTTTATACAGCCCAGGGTATTGTAATTCTTGTTGCTTCATTTTTGGGAATTACAAAGGATAAATTTTTGATCGAACAAAATGTTGCCGATTTGGGTGAACAGAAAGAGCAGCTTTATCTGGATCTTTTAAAATCAAAGATGAATCCTCATTTTTTGCTCAATACCCTCAATAACATATATGCCAATAGTTTCGTGTCTTCAGAAAAAACGTCTGACTCTATTTTACAGCTTAGCAAACTTTTACAATATATTATTTATGACAGTGGAAAAGAGAAAATAAGTGTGGCACAAGAATTTTCTTCTATATATTCTCTTGCCAAGCTGTATCAGTTAAAATATGATAATCAGCTCAGTATTGATTTCGATGTCCGAAATGAAGAAACACTTGATATTGTAGAAATTCCTCCTTCTGTTTTTTTAACGCTTTTTGAAAATGCTTTAAAACATTCGGGAATCGGATTAGAGACTGACGGATTTATAAAAGTGGCTTATGCAATTGAAAAGCGGGATCTGCTTTTTGAAATTATTAACTCCATTACCAGTAGGAGTACTTCGGAAGATACTGGTTATAAAGGATTGGGGAATGAAGCGATCATCCATATATTAGAAAAATACTATGGAGGAAGGGTTGATTTTTTTTCTGAAAAGATTGAAAATAACAGGTATAAAACGGTTTTAAAAATTAATTTAAATGAGTAATCTGACTATCGTCAATGTAGATGATGAATATCCTGCGTTGCAGCTTGTCAAACAGTATTGTGCACAAATAGAAGGTGTTGATCTCCAGGCATCATTTCAGGACCCTGTAGCTGCTTTGGAATACCTTAAAGAGAATAAAGTAGATCTTGTTATTCTTGATATCAATATGCCTGGAATTAATGGAGTAGACTTACTCCAGCAGCTTCCCTATAAGCCCCTTTGTATTTTTATCACATTGGAAACCCAGCACGCCGTTAAAGCATTTGAGTTGGATGTCGTTCATTATCTTGTGAAACCGGTAGATCTGGAAACCTTTAAAAAAGCAGTCAATAAAGCAAAAGATTATCTGCAGTTTAAGAATGCAGCGAGTCATACCGAAGAAGATAATTTTATCATGTTTAAGTCCAATTATATCATGAATAAAGTTTTTCTTAAAGATATTTTATGGATACAAGGCTTTGGAGAATATATTATTTTAGTCACTGTTTTGAAAAAATATATGATCCTGGAGAGGATGTCTAATTTTGAAGAAAAGTTTCAGTCTTTTGGATTTATCAGGGTTCATAAATCCTATATCGTATTATCTTCTCACATTGATTCTTATGATGTGAAATATGTGTACTTAAAAGGCGGAGATAAAATTCCGTTGGGAAGAACGTACAAAACCTTATTAAAAGATTATTTAGGTAAATAAATGATGATAAAAAATAAAACCGCATGTTAAGCGGTTTTATTTTTATTTATTTTTTCCTGCTGCCTGCATTGGATTTATTTTTCCATTGGCACCGCCTCTGACTGCTTCCTGTTGTTTCTGTTTAAACACCTGGAATTTTGAAGATCCGGAAGAGGATCCGTCATTACTCCAGTAGTTGTTTGAAGTGTCAATGTCAGCAGTTTCTCTCATGGGATCCAGCTGAATCGATTTGATTTTTTTATCAAAATAATATGTTTTAGATACTTTTTGTTCGTTAAGTCTCCAGATCTGAGCAGAAGATTTGTCGTATAGTTTAGAACCGTCTTCGAAAGTAAATTCAAGGATAATAGGCATTACCAGCCCTCCTTTGTTTAAGAAGTCAATCTGATAGGCGGTCATATTTTTGAATTTTTCTTTATCTTTTTTATCAAGAGCGGTCATGTTTTCAGTTTTAGTAGAGTACTCTTTATTGTTGTCTACTTTTTCCTGGCCTCTATCATAACGGTAGTAAAAATCCTGAGCTTCCTTGTCTTTGTCTACATAAAATGTAATGTTCTTATCTTCTTTATTTCTGATTTTTGAAATGTCTTCAAAATCATTTTTCAGAGGCTTATCTACATTGTATTTTACTTCTTTAGGGGTTGGAACCGTATCTAAATCGGCACTAGCAATACTGACTTTATCAATGGCTATATCTACCGGATCGGTACCATAAAACCAGCCTCTCCAGAACCAGTCCAGATCTTCGCCGCTGGCATCCTCCATAGTTCGGAAGAAATCTGCAGGTTCAGGATGTTTGAAGGCCCATCTCTTGGCATATGTTTTATAAGCTTTATCAAAAAGTTCTCTTCCCATGATGGTTTCACGAAGAATGTTTAGCCCCGTTGCCGGTTTTGAATAAGCATTGGGTCCAAATTGAACAATATTTTCAGAATTGCTCATAATAGGCTCCAGTTGGTCTTTTGGTAGCTTCATGTAATCCACAATAGTCCATGCCGGTCCGCGTTTCGATGGAAACTTATTGTCCCATTTTTCTTCTGTAAGGTATTCTGTGAACGTATTTAAACCTTCATCCATCCAGCTCCATTGTCTCTCGTCTGAATTGATAATCATCGGAAAGAAATTATGTCCTACCTCATGAATGACTACTCCGATCATTCCGTTTTTGGTCCCTTCCGAATACGTTCCGTCTTTCTCTGTTCTTCCATAGTTGAAACAAATCATTGGATATTCCATTCCATTGGCTGCCTCTACAGATTGTGCAACCGGATATGGATAAGGAATGGTAAATTCAGAATAGGTTTTTATGGTATGTGCAACGGCTTTTGTAGAGAGCTTTCTGTATAGGGCATAAGCTTCTTTAGGGTAAAAGCTCATCGCCATTACTTTATTGTTGTTTTCTGGAATGACAACACGCATTCCGTCCCAAACAAACTTTCTTGATGCGGTCCATGCGAAGTCCCTTACATCATTCGCCTCGAAAGTCCAGGTTTTTCTTTGCTTCGAATGGTTTTTCTCTGCTTTTTTAGCTTCTTCCAATGTTACGATTTCTATCGGTTCATTAGCGCTTTCAGCTTTTCTGTATCTTGACAACTGATCAGAGGTTAAAACCTGGTCATAATTTTTACATTCTCCTGTTCCTCCTACGATATGATCTGCAGGAACATTCATAGATACTTTGAAATTACCAAAAACTAAAGCGAATTCACCTCTGCCTGTAAACTGGTGATTTTGCCATCCTTGGAAATCACTGTAAACACACATTCTGGGGTACCATTGGGTCATTGTATAAAGGTCATTTCCATCTTCAGGAAAGTTTTCGTAACCGCCACGGCCACCCATTTTTATTCTGTTAGGAATATTGTAATTCCAGTCAACTTTGAAAACTAATTTCTCTCCTTTTTTTAGAACTTTAGGAAGATCAATGCGCATCATCGTTTTATTAACGGTGTAATGTAAAGGAGTTCCTGATTCATCAGTTACTTTTTCAAGATGTACTCCATATCCATTATCTTTTACCGGTAGATCAGTGGTTTTTAACTGTTGGTCAGTTGAAATTTTAGGAAGAGTTGTAGAAGTTGCATAATCTGCTTTATTTAAAGTAGATCCTTGATTTTCATCAAGCTGTAACCAGATGTAATCCAGATCATCCGGTGAATTATTGTAATAAGTAATTGTTTCTGATCCCTTTAAGTTTCTTTTATCTTCATCTAGGTAAGCGGAAATGTTATAATCTGCTCTGTTTTGCCAGTAACCATGTCCAGGCGATCCCGATGCTGTCCTATATATATTGGGAGTAGGTAAAATAGTTCCTAATTGTTCAAACTTGTTTCCATGATTGCTTCCCGGATTATTTTGAATATTTTGAGCAGTTAGACCTACACAAGTAAATACAGAAAGTACAGTTACTTTTAGTTTCATGACCGAAATGATTTAATAATTTTCAAATATAACAATTAGTAGTTGAAAAAATATCAATCATTGGCTCTTAAAATGGAATTCTTTCTAAAGTCATTTTCAAGGCTAATGCAAAAACTCCAGAAGAAACAAATAATATCCAGTCTTTCTTGTTGACCTTGAAAATAGTTAAGGCTATAAAAAGTAATATCAAAATAGCGAAAACAATAATGATTTGGCCGACTTCTAATCCAATATTAAAACCTAAAAGCGGAATTGCTATACTTTGACTTTTTGCAATCATGACCCTTGCGGTGTTGGCGAATCCCATTCCATGAATTAATCCGAAAATTAGTGCCAGATAGTAATTCGTTTTGTCCAGGGCCTGCTTTTTATTTTTCATAAGAATATTTCCCAGTGCAGTAAGCACTATAGTCAATGGAATTAAAAATTCGACCCAATTTGATGGAACCCTTACAATGTCTAGGATACTTAATGCTAGGGTAATAGAATGTCCAATAGTAAACGCTGTAACCAGGATCAGGATTTTCTTTAAATCTTTATATGAATAAACGGCAATTAATGCCAAAACGAAAAGCTGATGATCTAATGCATCCAGAGAAATAATATGTTCCCAACCCAGCTTTAAATAGAATAAAAAGTCTTGCATGATAGTATGATGATATAAAGCTTACGAAAATAATGATTAATTTCGGAACAAATTTAATCTTGTACTTTATGAAGAGTTTGTGGCTGTTTTTACTTCCTGTTATTTTTTTGTTTTCTTTTACTAGAATCAAGCATCCTTATCACGTGGGTTCTGTAGAAATCAATTATAATTCGAAGTCAAAGACTTTTGAAATTACAGGGCGTTTTTTTCTTGATGATTTAGAAAATGCTTTGACTAAGAAGTATGGGAAACCGTTTCATTTTAATGATGAGAAATACAAAGCTCAGCTTAATGTGGCACTTAAAAATTACAGCGCCGAATACTTTAAATTAAAAGCAGACAATCGTTTTTTAAAGATCAATTATGTTGGATATGAAGAAGACAGTGAATCTGTAAATGTTTTCCTGGAATCTGAATCTGTGAGTAGTCCTAAAAAATTAGAATCTGCGGTTAGTTTTCTTTATAATTTATTTGATGACCAAATTAACATTGTGCATATGATCGTTAATGGAAATCGCAAAAGTGAAAAGCTAAGTTATCCTAATCGATATGTGTACCAGCAGTTTTAAAAAATAAAAACAAAAGAGGCTGTCTCAAAAGGACAGTCTCTTTTTAGTATTTCATTGAAAAAAGATTTCGATATTTTGAATAAAAAAAATATCTTGGAAAAAAGAAGATATAAGTCAAAAAAGCAGTCTGTTTTAGGCTGCTTTTGACATTTTCTTTAGATTGTGGGCAATTGCGAGTATGCCGATTTCTACCTCGACTTTATTTTTTCCCCGAAGCATGAATCGTTTAAAATTTTTGTTGTGTTTGAGCTCTGCAAAAACAGGTTCAACATCATGGCATCTTTGTTTTCTGAGTTTGATGCCCTTGCTGGTATTAAGAAGTTTGAAAACCTTTTCTCTGATTTTTGCCAATTTAGGATTGTTTTGTGAAGTGGTTATTTGTCCCGATTTCTGATCTTTTCTGAAGTAATTATATTTAACATAAGCTTTTATTTTCTTAGATTTTAACAAGTTGTAATTTTCTTCTGAGCCATAACCAGCATCAGCAACAAGCTCTTTGGGAGCTTTATGATAGCTTTCTTCAAAACCCAGTAAATGAGTCGCTAATGTTTTGGTGTCTGTTGGGTTGGGATGAATTGAATAATGTAAAATGAATTGTCTATGGGTAGAAATTTGTAGATTGTAAGCGGGTTTTAGTTGTCCGTTTCGCATATGATCCTCCTTCATTCGCATAAAAGTAGCGTCTGTATCGGTTTTGGAATAGGAATTTCTATCTTCTAATAATTCTTGCTGTTTTTTATATTTCTCTAAATTATCTGCCCAGTTTTTCTTAGCATAATTCAGTTTCTGACGAACTTTTGAAGCTACTTTTTTATCTTTCAAAACTTCATTGATCTTTTCGATGGTTTGAGTTACTTTTTCAGAATCTACTTCTTTAAAATCAATACTTTCTGTATTTTCAAGCTCGTCTTTGGCAACTGTTTCTGCATAGTTCCAAAGCTCTTCTAATTGCTCTGCAATCCTTTCTTTGTGTTTTTTGACAGCTCTTCCCCAAACAAAAGTATAGCGATTGGCATTGGCTTCTATCTTGGTGCCATCTACAAAAGTGGTTTTCAGACTTACCAAACCTTCCTTTTCCAAAAGAAGAACAATTTGTGTGAAAATAGCTTTAATCTCACCTTTCAATCGTTCACTACGGAACCTGTTTAAGGTGTTATGATCGGGACGGCTCATTGCAGAGAGCCACATAAAATGGATGTTTTCTTTCAAGGCCTGCTCCATTTTGCGGCTTGAATAGATATTGCTTAAATAGCCATAAATCAAAACTTTCAAAAGCATTTTCGGGTGGTAGCAAGATGTTCCGCCAGGTTTGTAGGTTTTAATTAAGCTTTTGATATCCAAGCCATCAATAATGTTTGAAACAATTTTCACAGGATGTCGCTCATCAATCAACTCCGATAAATTGGGAGGAAAAAGCAGATTTTCTTTGGGGGTGTAATCTTTAAAGACTACTTTTGACGTACTTAACACAATGCAAATTAATCAATTTGCAACTATTAGGAAAGCGAAAGCTTTCCTTTTTGCATAAAAAAGGCTATCTCTTTTGAGACAGCCTCTTTTAAAGGCACTTATAATATTAATATTGTAAGTGCCTTTTTTTCTGTGGTTTTTACTCATTTCGAAGCAGAGTGAATAATATATTAATACACTATTGTGTGATAAAAATAATTTATTAGTTTTATAAATGTTAATATATTATTTGTTATTAACATATATTATGAATTTATTTCGCTATAACAGAGGGTTTTATTCGTATTTAAAATTCACGTATAAGTGATTATGTTAATTATTAACAATTATTAATATTTATATTATTATTTTGGTATTTAAATAAATAGTATTACATTTGATTTAACATATTTATGTTAATTTTAATTAAAATATTGATTTTTACATAAAATTATTAATATTTATCATTAGTAATGTGTGCTAAAGAAGCGCTATGTTTTTTTAGGACTAAAAAGAAAATATTTAAAATAAATAAGATTACATGAAAAGTAAAAAACTTTATCTTTTTTTTCTGTTTTTGACTTTAGCCCCCATCATGCAGGCGCAACTTGGGATCAATACAAATAATCCACAGGGAGTATTTAATATTGATGGTGCTAAAGATAATCCTGTGACTGGAGCGCCAAGTGTTGCTCAGCAGGCTAATGATGTTGCTGTAACAGCAGCGGGAAATGTTGGTGTAGGAACTACTGCTCCAACCAACAAGATGCATATTAATGGCACCAACCCATTGCGCTTGCAAGGATTGACTGCTGGAGTTGCAGATACTGATCCACTTGTCGTAGCCGATGCTAATGGGGTTTTAAAAACGATTGGGACATTGGATGATTTGTCGATTCCTACTCCTGCAATTTTTAGATTAGAAACGGTACAAAATAATTTTTTAAATGGTATTTCAGCTGGAGGGCAACAGGCAGTTCCTATGACGGTGGTTAAAAACTCAATTCTAGGTTTGACTTATGCTGGTAATACCATTACTTTCCCTGCGGGTACCTATCAATTGACATTTATTTATGAAGGTAATCATAATGCGACAGGGTGTACTATCAGTTCCTATTTTGTGGACTTTCCTCTTAATAATGGAACTACTAGAATACACAGTACGGCGTCCCATGTGGAAGGTAATCTGGCATCTCATGGTGGTACCATTACTTATGCTACTACTGTGCCTGCCGGAAGAACATGGAACATTCAATTAGGCAGGGGGCAATCAGGAAACTGCACTGGTGCTGGAATGGCTTTAAGTGCAACTTCTACCCAGTTGTTGGTTTTTAGAATTGGAGACTAAAAACTCTACTAACCATGAAAACTTAACAATATAAATTTTAAAGGTAAAAATTCCCATTTACCTTCAGGCAAAATTCTAATAACACAAATTCATTATATAGAGCGCTTACTTCGGTAGGTGCTTTTGTTATTAAAGGATCTTGTGTTTTTTATGTTAATCATTTGTCTGATAATGTATTAAAATAAAATTAGAATTTCATTAGAATATTCGCAAATAGGTTTTATGGCGTATTTTTTGGAAAAGGTATAGTGTTAAAACTTTACTAAAGTGATTTGTAAATTAACAAATACAAATGATGGAAAAAATTACTTTGTAATATTCTTAATTAAGGTGACGATTTTATTTTATCCCAAAAGAGTAAGACGAAAATTCTAAAAGCACAAACGAAAAAGAGGCTGTCTCAAAAGGACAGTCTCTTTTTAGTATTTCATTGAAAAAAGATTTCGATATTTTGAATAAAAAAAATATCTTGGAAAAAAGAAGATATAAGTCAAAAAAGCAGTCTGTTTTAGGCTGCTTTTGACATTTTCTTTAGATTGTGGGCAATTGCGAGTATGCCGATTTCTACCTCGACTTTATTTTTTCCCCGAAGCATGAATCGTTTAAAATTTTTGTTGTGTTTGAGCTCTGCAAAAACAGGTTCAACATCATGGGATCTTTGTTTTCTGAGTTTGATGCCCTTGCTGGTATTAAGAAGTTTGAAAACCTTTTCTCTGATTTTTGCCAATTTAGGATTGTTTTGTGAAGTGGTTATTTGTCCCGATTTCTGATCTTTTCTGAAGTAATTATATTTAACATAAGCTTTTATTTTCTTAGATTTTAACAAGTTGTAATTTTCTTCTGAGCCATAACCAGCATCAGCAACAAGCTCTTTGGGAGCTTTATGATAGCTTTCTTCAAAACCCAGTAAATGAGTCGCTAATGTTTTGGTGTCTGTTGGGTTGGGATGAATTGAATAATGTAAAATGAATTGTCTATGGGTAGAAATTTGTAGATTGTAAGCGGGTTTTAGTTGTCCGTTTCGCATATGATCCTCCTTCATTCGCATAAAAGTAGCGTCTGTATCGGTTTTGGAATAGGAATTTCTATCTTCTAATAATTCTTGCTGTTTTTTATATTTCTCTAAATTATCTGCCCAGTTTTTCTTAGCATAATTCAGTTTCTGACGAACTTTTGAAGCTACTTTTTTATCTTTCAAAACTTCATTGATCTTTTCGATGGTTTGAGTTACTTTTTCAGAATCTACTTCTTTAAAATCAATACTTTCTGTATTTTCAAGCTCGTCTTTGGCAACTGTTTCTGCATAGTTCCAAAGCTCTTCTAATTGCTCTGCAATCCTTTCTTTGTGTTTTTTGACAGCTCTTCCCCAAACAAAAGTATAGCGATTGGCATTGGCTTCTATCTTGGTGCCATCTACAAAAGTGGTTTTCAGACTTACCAAACCTTCCTTTTCCAAAAGAAGAACAATTTGTGTGAAAATAGCTTTAATCTCACCTTTCAATCGTTCACTACGGAACCTGTTTAAGGTGTTATGATCGGGACGACTCATTGCAGAGAGCCATATAAAATGGAAGTTTTCTTTCAAGGCCTGCTCCATTTTGCGGCTTGAATAGATATTGCTTAAATAGCCATAAATCAAAACTTTCAAAAGCATTTTCGGGTGGTAGCAAGATGTTCCGCCAGGTTTGTAGGTTTTAATTAAGCTTTTGATATCCAAGCCATCAATAATGTTTGAAACAATTTTCACAGGATGTCGCTCATCAATCAACTCCGATAAATTGGGAGGAAAAAGCAGATTTTCTTTGGGGGTGTAATCTTTAAAGACTACTTTTGACGTACTTAACACAATGCAAATTAATCAATTTGCAACTATTAGGAAAGCGAAAGCTTTCCTTTTTGCATAAAAAAGGCTATCTCTTTTGAGACAGCCTCTTTTGTATTAAAGGATTTGGATTTTGTAAATTTCTACAGAGCTAATTGCTTGTATAATATGATATTAAAATTTCCTTAAAATGCAAATAATTCTTTTTGCTGGCTTATTTTTTGGAAATGAGGATAATACTAAAATTTATTAACACAGTATTTATTTTTAAAAACAAAAAAATGATGAAAAAAAATTTCTTTGTAGCTGCATTGCTTCTTTTGGGTACAGCTACTTATGCGCAAGTTGGAATTAATACTACTAACCCTCGGGCAACATTAGATGTTGTAGCTAAAATTCCTTCAGGAGCATCAAATGCCAATATTAAAGATGGTATAATCGTACCCAATGTAGATCGTGGAAGAGCTAAAGCTATGGGGGATAACACAACTCCCAGGGTTACAGAATCAACTTTAATTTATATTAATAACGTAAGCACAGGATCTGCAACTGGTTCAGCAATTAATGTAACTGCTCCGGGATATTACTATTTTGATTCTCAAGCATCACCATCTCCAGGATTGTGGCAAGCCTTAAGACCTGCCAATGTGGACTTGAATGGATTTCAATTAGTTATTCCTCCTCATAATCAGTTTACTGCTGATTTCTCAAATCATTCTAACAGCAATTTTGATAGTGATGGTTGGTGGATTATTTCAAAGTCATCTGTAAATAGTGCATCAAACCGACCTGCCCGAATGACTATTGTATACGAATACCAAGGGGTAGTTTTCAATATTAATAAACTCTATCCTCAGCTTACTGCGGGAAATAATGCCAGTTTTCCAGATGCATACACTGCAAACATGATTAATATTGCAAATAATGGAACTGGAGGAAAAACTAGATTAACTGTTTCAATTGTACGAACAGATAATTTGGTAAGTAATTGGGAAGGAACATTTTATTTAAATGCATTGCTTGCAAGAAAAATTAATTAAGGATTGTGTGATTGATTCATACTTTTTAACTATCAGTAAAAGAGGCTGTCTCAAAAGGACAGTCTCTTTTTAGTATTTCATTGAAAAAAGATTTCGATATTTTGAATAAAAAAAATATCTTGGAAAAAAGAAGATATAAGTCAAAAAAGCAGTCTGTTTTAGGCTGCTTTTGACATTTTCTTTAGATTGTGGGCAATTGCGAGTATGCCGATTTCTACCTCGACTTTATTTTTTCCCCGAAGCATGAATCGTTTAAAATTTTTGTTGTGTTTGAGCTCTGCAAAAACAGGTTCAACATCATGGCATCTTTGTTTTCTGAGTTTGATGCCCTTGCTGGTATTAAGAAGTTTGAAAACCTTTTCTCTGATTTTTGCCAATTTAGGATTGTTTTGTGAAGTGGTTATTTGTCCCGATTTCTGATCTTTTCTGAAGTAATTATATTTAACATAAGCTTTTATTTTCTTAGATTTTAACAAGTTGTAATTTTCTTCTGAGCCATAACCAGCATCAGCAACAAGCTCTTTGGGAGCTTTATGATAGCTTTCTTCAAAACCCAGTAAATGAGTCGCTAATGTTTTGGTGTCTGTTGGGTTGGGATGAATTGAATAATGTAAAATGAATTGTCTATGGGTAGAAATTTGTAGATTGTAAGCGGGTTTTAGTTGTCCGTTTCGCATATGATCCTCCTTCATTCGCATAAAAGTAGCGTCTGTATCGGTTTTGGAATAGGAATTTCTATCTTCTAATAATTCTTGCTGTTTTTTATATTTCTCTAAATTATCTGCCCAGTTTTTCTTAGCATAATTCAGTTTCTGACGAACTTTTGAAGCTACTTTTTTATCTTTCAAAACTTCATTGATCTTTTCGATGGTTTGAGTTACTTTTTCAGAATCTACTTCTTTAAAATCAATACTTTCTGTATTTTCAAGCTCGTCTTTGGCAACTGTTTCTGCATAGTTCCAAAGCTCTTCTAATTGCTCTGCAATCCTTTCTTTGTGTTTTTTGACAGCTCTTCCCCAAACAAAAGTATAGCGATTGGCATTGGCTTCTATCTTGGTGCCATCTACAAAAGTGGTTTTCAGACTTACCAAACCTTCCTTTTCCAAAAGAAGAACAATTTGTGTGAAAATAGCTTTAATCTCACCTTTCAATCGTTCACTACGGAACCTGTTTAAGGTGTTATGATCGGGACGGCTCATTGCAGAGAGCCACATAAAATGGATGTTTTCTTTCAAGGCCTGCTCCATTTTGCGGCTTGAATAGATATTGCTTAAATAGCCATAAATCAAAACTTTCAAAAGCATTTTCGGGTGGTAGCAAGATGTTCCGCCAGGTTTGTAGGTTTTAATTAAGCTTTTGATATCCAAGCCATCAATAATGTTTGAAACAATTTTCACAGGATGTCGCTCATCAATCAACTCCGATAAATTGGGAGGAAAAAGCAGATTTTCTTTGGGGGTGTAATCTTTAAAGACTACTTTTGACGTACTTAACACAATGCAAATTAATCAATTTGCAACTATTAGGAAAGCGAAAGCTTTCCTTTTTGCATAAAAAAGGCTATCTCTTTTGAGACAGCCTCTTTTTATGTTTATATAATATTAAATTAATTTTCTAATTGTAATAAGCTATTGATTCCTTTAGTGTGATTTAATAAATCCGGAAAAAAATGATCATAGCATTCCTGAAGTACTTCCTTATTTTCTAAAAAAGCTTTAAAAACGGGGATGTCTTTATCCAAATATTTGGCTTTGTTAAGAACGTTTTGTATGCTGAATTTTATGTTCTGATCTTCACGGTAATTGTACAGCCAATCATCAGCTTCCATTTTAACCAACATTCTTTTGAAATTTTCTGGAAGCCATTTTTGGTTTTCATTGAGAACTCGGTAAACTTTTGAAGAATGCTCTTTCCACCCCTGTAATGAATGTTTTGTGAGATCATTTGCCAGAAAGTAATCCATTGAAACATCTACAAATGCTCCAGCATACAATCTTACTAATGGGCTAAACGCTTTTTTTGCTTCATGAATAGCGGGATGTGAATCTGTAAAAGTATCAATAGCCCGGTGTAAGGTGATTCCGTCCTGGATGTCTTTTGGAAAAGAATACCGATCCTTATTTCGGATAAAGTCTTCCAGAAACTGTCCTACAATTTGTTGATCTGTAAAAGAAAGAAAAGAGTGAGCTAGATAATTCATTAGTATAGGCTGTAAAAATAAAACCTTCAAATAAAGTTAAGATATTTGAAGGTTTTATAAACTAATTATTTAAAAGAAATTATCTAACAATAAACTTTTTACTTTCTATCAAGGTATTTTTATCATCATAAATACTTAGGAAATATTCTCCTGATGGCAATCCTTTCAAATGAATTGTTTTTTCATTTGTTGTGTTGATGTGCTGTCCTGAAGAATTATATATTTTGAATGAGTATTTACCATCATGGTCTCCTGAAATGTTAATAACATCCTTTGCAGGATTAGGATATAGTGAAAAGCTTTGTTTCTCCTTGATCTCTTCTTTTACGGCTAAGAAGGATTGGGTTTCCGGCATGAAAGTAGAAACAACACAAGCGAATCTGGTGAACCCATACGCTTCATTGGCAGGCTTGGCGCTTCCGATGGCAACTCCTGTTGGGTCACTATTGTAATTGATGCCTGGATTAGCCCAACGATTGATTCTTGTACAGTTAAATCCTTTTGATGAACATTCATCATTATAAGCCATAATAGTTCTCCATCTTTGGGATGAAGTACTGGAAGTTCCCAGGTCAATAGCTTTTTTATTCTTGTAACCATGATGGTGATCACATGGAGTTGTACTGCTGTCTACATACCAGTCGTGTCTCAGACCCATATTGTGGCCAAGTTCATGAGCAAGCGAATAATTAGAAACTGCGCAATTGTATAGGCTTACGCAAAATCCTGAAGTGCTGGAATAGTTAGTGGGACTGGTATTTACATATCCTAAGCCGCAAGTATTGGTTGGTGTCGACGTGACTAAAGCGCAAAGATCGGCTCCGTATGTTGTTCTTAAAGTATGTACGTCATCCATGAAACCATCGTTATTGTTTCTAAGTCGAGGTAGGTCAGTACTTAAGCTTCCGGATTCAGTATAAGCGATTTCTCCTGAGTAAACAAGATTGATCGTTACATTGGAAACTCCTGAATTGGTTAATGCTGTATTGAAATTAGTAATTGCCGTTGCCACAAAAGAATTACTCTGGGAAAGTCCTCCCCACGCATTTTTTGCTGCTGTTGTAAAAACAATCATCACATCAATTCTCGTTGCAGGACAAACCGGAGTTGAAGATAGGCATACGTTGGAGTTAGCTTTGTTGGTATTTTCTGTCTTATCCAGAATATAATCATCTATAGTATCCTGATTAATAATTTTAGAATCACTTACGATAGAAAGCGCAAAGATGGAAGCGTCTGTTTGGTGAAACATAATCTTTTCACCTGTGCCGGAAGCGTACATTCCAGTGACGATGTTGTCATATTTTGAAAGGACAAGTTCGGCTTTCGGGTCGTTTTCAATAGCATAAACATAGGATTCACTTTTATTACTGTAAGTATAAGTCCGACTAAATTTTGCCATTATTTCCTTATCATTCGGAAGATTGATATGTAGATCGGATTTTAAATTGAAGGTGGGTTGGGAATAGTACTTAGTCGATATATAAGTGGATGATAATTCCCGGCTTACTTTCTGATTGTTTTTTAAGGTACTTTCGTTAATGGGATTCCGAAAAACTCTGTTTTGGGCGGACAATAATGTAGCGCAAAACAATACAAGAGTAGTTAATTTTGTTTTCATATTAATTTGTTTTAGTGGTGTAGTACAAATGTATATATATAATATCAATACTTGGTGAATTTTTATATTATGTTAAGTATTGTGTATAATATTCTTGATTTTTGTATGGATTTCTTGCTTTATGTAGTATTATTATGAAAAGTAGTCAGCTTTTTGGGGTGGAGTAAAAGAAGGCGTTTTTTATAGATCAGGATGTTTTTTTTTGAATTCAGAAGGAGTCATTTGCGTCATTTTTTTAAAAATAGTATTGAAAGCTGTTTTAGAATTGAAACCGGATTCAAAAGCAATTCCCACCATAGAAAGCTTTTTTTGAGAATCATCAAGAAGTAACTCTTTGGCATGTTGAACTCTATATTTATTGACGAAATGAAAGAAATTCTCATTAAAACCTGTATTCAGAAGATAAGAAAGCTGATGGGCGTCGATTTGGATTATATCAGATAGTTTTAATACATTAAGAACCATCTAAATAAGGTTTTTCTTTTTCCATCAAATGGATCAGTCTCTGTTTTAAAACCTCAAATTCGTGATCTTGAATTAATTTTTTTCTTTCAGATTGTTCTTCATCGACTTCTGACTCGATCAGCAGTAACTCTTGACGTTGCTTTTTGTCAGTAGGATAGATCTCTTTCTGACGAAGAACATAGTATAAAGTACTGTACACTATGAATAAGAATAAGAGATCCATTGCCAAATGTTGGTGCATCTTATAGATAAAGGTATTGAAGAGCTCGTAACCTACGGTTATAATTATAATGATAAAAAGAAGAAAGCTGAGCTTAATGAGCCATTGGATATCGATTTTTTCCGTATTAGAGGATATTGCTTCAATTCTTTTTTGGTGTTTTCTGATCTTGAAATAAATAAGGGCAATGCAGGGTAGATTATGAGAAACATCTACGAGCATGACAATAGCATGAATTATTTTATTGTCCTCTGATATGGGTAGTAACGCCCAATAGATTACAGGAACAACCATGCAAATGGCATCTCTTTTTTTAAATGATAATTTGGGTTAATAAAAAATACAGCACTGAAAAAAAGAAAAATAGGTGTTAATATCTGTATGGCATAAACACCCAATTCAAACAATGGATCGGGGGAAAGTCCACAAAACTGCAAAACATTCAAAATCCAGTAACTGAACTATAGAAAAAGAAATAAACCAAAAAATAAATTAGCTTTTTTATTAACCCGCATCGGATTAATTAACACAGTAAATGAGAGTAAGGGTAAGCCACCATACAATAAGACAAGAACAAATTTCTGAATGTTTTCAAGTGGCATTTTTATTATTTTTAATTAGAAAACTCTCTCATGAAAATCTTCGATTTTGCTTACTTCTTCAATCTTGATCCCAAACTTTCTTTTAGGTATTTTATTAAGGTTAGAGACAAATATCTTTTCATAGCCTAACTTTTCCGCTTCTGAAATTCGCTGTTCAACTTGTGCTACAGGACGGATTTCGCCACTTAATCCAATTTCTCCTGCAAAACAAAAATGTTCAGAAATGGCAATATCTTCATTGGACGAAAGAATAGAGGCTATAACAGCCAGATCCAGGGCGGGGTCATCTGTTTTTATCCCACCGGTAATATTGAGGAAAACGTCTTTTGCTCCAAGTTGAAAGCCTGCACGCTTTTCCAATACGGCAAGTAACATATTTAATCGTTTCGCGTCAAAGCCTGTGGAGCTTCTTTGAGGAGTTCCATAAACAGCGGTACTTACCAAAGCCTGGATTTCAAGGAGCATAGGTCGGTTTCCTTCTAATGTAACTGCTACAGAGTTACCGGAAAGTTCTTCGAATTTTTTTGTAATTAAAATTTCAGACGGATTTTTAATCTCTTTTAAACCTTGAGAGATCATTTCATAGATTCCAATTTCTGAAGTAGATCCAAAACGGTTTTTATTAGCTCTTAAAAGTCTGAAAAGGTGATTTCTGTCCCCGTCAAAATTTAAAACTACATCAACCATGTGCTCCAAAACTTTTGGACCGGCAATTTGTCCGTCTTTTGTGATGTGACCTACTAAAAAAACAGGAGTGTTATTTTCTTTGGCATATTTAATAATTTCATTGGAGCATTCTCTGATTTGAGAAACAGTTCCTGGTGAGCTTTCTATCAATTGAGACTGTAAAGTCTGAATGGAGTCAATGATCATAAAATCGGGCTCCAGTTTTTTTGCTTCATGAAGAATTTTTTCCAGTGAAGTTTCTGTAAACAGAAAACAATTGGGATTCTGGATTTCAGCTAGCCGGTCAGCCCTCATTTTGATTTGCGAAGCGCTTTCTTCCCCTGAAACATAGAAGACTTTTTTCTTCATTTTTAGAGCCAGTTGTAAAAGCAGAGTAGATTTTCCAATTCCGGGTTCTCCACCGATCAAAGTAACAGAGCCTAAAACAATTCCACCTCCCATCACCCGATTCAGTTCTTCTGAAGGGGTTTTAATTCGTGGTTCCTCAATCGCTTCAACTTCAATGATATTAATAACGTGTTGTTTAGTCCTTGAAGACGGAAGGCTTTTACTCGCCGTTTTTTCTACGACTTCTTCCACTAAAGTATTCCATTGTCCACAGTTTTTACATTGTCCCATCCATTGAGAATATTGGGTTCCACAGTTTTGACAGAAATATGCTGTTTTAAGTTTTGCCATACCGCGAAGTTCAAAATTTTTTTTGAATTTTTCTCCCGAAATTTTAGTTAATTTTCAACCATGAAAAATATTTTGCTCAAAACTGTGAGTATATTTGCTGTGATGACTATCCTGATTACTTGGTTTGCAGATTGGAGTGTGAGGTGTTTAGAATTGCCCGGGGGAGACTTTGGAATGTTATCTTTTGTGATTCTTATAGGGTGTCTGATCAGTAGTGGCATTGGATTCGTAACTGTGCTTCTTTTCAAAGAAAGTTATCATTCAATATATAGAATAGCTTTTTTATTTCTTGTAATCAATTTATTTATACTCATTATTTCCGGTACGAACCCCTTTTCTTATTTTTCAGAAAAAACCAACCCAAAACTTTTGAATGTTTTTTTGTATCTGAGTGTGATGTTGGTGTTTCTGCTTGTATGTGTTTTCCATTATATATATTTAAAGACAATTTTATTTTTAAAGAAAAAGATAACATAGGTCAATAGATAGCTGGGTTTATCACTTTATCTTTGATTTTAATAATTACAAAATATTTTATTATGAAAAAGGTACTATTTGCTTTTGTGTTTGCTTTTTTAAGCATTACTGTTTTTGCACAATCTACATGGAATGTAGATCCTATGCATTCGTCTGTTAATTTCAATATCAAGCATATGGGGATTAGCTTTGTGCAGGGTAGATTTGATAAGTTTGAAGGAACTGTAGTTGCGCCTGGATCCAATCTGGATAAAGCTACATTTAATTTTAATGTTGTTACAGGGTCTGTGAATACAGGGGTTGAAATGAGAGATAAACACCTGAAAAGTGCAGATTTTTTTGATGCAGAAAAATTTCAGACGATGAAGTTTGAAGGAACCTCAATGATTAAAGACAAGAATAATAACTATACATTAAAAGGAAAGCTTACGATAAAAGATGTTACTAAAGAAATTAGTGTTCCACTTACATACGGAGGTGTAACGAAAAACCAACAGGGTAAAGAAGTTTTAGGTTTTCAGACTAAATTCACCGTTAACCGTTTAGATTACAATATCAAATTTGATCCAACAGGGGCAGGAGTAGCTAAAGATGTTGATGTAAATTTATATTTTGAATTGATTAAGCAATAATTTACATATATATAATTTGGTTTAGATAAAAGGTTTCTCAAATAATTTTGAGGAACCTTTTTATTTCTTTGTAAATAAATTGCCTCGTATTTCTTTTTCCCATAACTTTGCACAAACCTAATCTAATGAGTAAAAAGAATACTAAATACATCTTTGTGACAGGAGGTGTAACTTCATCTTTGGGAAAAGGAATCGTTTCTGCTTCTTTGGGACTATTGCTGAAATCACGCGGTTTTAATGTAACGATCCAAAAACTAGATCCTTATATTAATATTGACCCAGGAACCCTGAATCCTTATGAACATGGAGAATGCTATGTAACCGAAGATGGTGCGGAGACGGATCTGGATTTAGGTCACTATGAGCGATATTTAGATGCTCCCACTTCCCAAAACAACAACGTTACTACAGGAAAAATTTACCAGACTGTAATTGAAAAAGAAAGAAAAGGAGACTTTTTAGGGAAAACAGTTCAGGTAATTCCTCATATTACTAACGAAATTAAGCGTAGAATTAAAATTCTTTCCAAACAAAATTACGATATCATTATTACAGAGATCGGAGGAACTGTTGGAGATATTGAGTCTTTACCATACATTGAAACTGTACGCCAGTTAAAATGGGAGTTGGGAGAGAAAAATTCTATGGTTATTCACCTTACTTTATTGCCTTATCTGGCTTCTAGCGGCGAATTAAAAACAAAACCTTCTCAGCATTCCGTTCGTCAATTAATGGAGAGTGGAATTATGGCTGATGTTTTGGTGTGCCGTACAGAACATAAGATTCCAAAAGATCAGAGAGCTAAGTTGGCTCAGTTCTGTAATGTTCCTTTAGATAATGTGATCGAATGTAAGGATTTAGCAACGATCTATGAAGTTCCGATGTATCTGCAAAAACAAAATTTTGATGATGTTGTTTTAAAAGGACTGGATCTAAAAAGTGATAAGGAGGCGGACTTGAAGGACTGGAAGAATTTTGTTAAAAAATTCCAGAACCCTAAAAAGATTGTTGAGATCGCTTTAGTTGGAAAATATGTTTCTCTTCAGGATTCTTATATTTCTATTGCTGAAGCATTTAAACACGCAGGAGCAGATCTTGAAACTGAAGTAAAGGTAAGATGGGTCTATAGTGGAGATATTACCCCGGAAAATATTAAAGAAACATTGAAGGGAGTTAATGGAATTCTTGTTGCTCCTGGTTTCGGAGACAGAGGAATTGAAGGGAAAGTTCTTACGGCTCAATATGCAAGAGAAAATAAAATTCCAATGTTGGGAATTTGTTTAGGAATGCAGATTATGACGATTGAATTTGCAAGAAATATTCTTGGATATTCAAAAGCGAATTCTATGGAATTTGATACCGCTACAGAGCATCCTGTAATCTCTTTAATGGAAGAGCAGAAAAATGTTGTGGATAAAGGGGGGACTATGCGTCTTGGAGCTTGGAAATGTTCATTAAAGAATAATTCTAGACTATTTGATATTTACGGAAGCAAAAATATTTCCGAAAGACACCGCCACCGTTACGAATTCAATAGTGATTATATGCAGGAGTTTGAAAAGAATGGATTTTTGGCAACAGGAACGAATCCTGAAACAGGACTGGTTGAAGCACTTGAGATGACGGATCACCCATTCTATGTTGGGGTACAATATCACCCTGAATATAAGAGTACGGTGGCGACACCGCATCCATTATTCAGAGCCTTTATTAAAGCTTGTGAAAAGAAATAAAGTAATTCTTACATTATAAACGTTCTATTATAAACTCAGGTTGATTATTATCAGCCTGGGTTTATTATATTGTAATAGAGTAAAAGATAGAGTTTTGATAAAAAATCTGTATTTTTGTCAGCTCGAAATCCAAAGTCGAATTGGCGATGGATTAGAAAAAAATTAATTTTAATAAAATCAAAATGCAACAGAACAACGGACTCGATAAAAGTCAAATGATTAGTTTTGCGGTTTTATGTTTGGTTCTCTTCGGATTTATGTTTTATTTCCAAAACAAACAACAGAAAGAGGAGCAGTTGAAAACTCAACAACAAAAAACTGAACAAGTAAAAAGTGCCGTAAAACAAACTCAGGCAAGTAATATCAATCCAAATGTAACTCCTAATGCAATTCAGGTTTCCAGTATAGGAAATAATGAATTGAAATTGGAATTTTCCAGCTTGGGAGGACAGGTTTCTAAAGTAGAACTCTTAAAATTTAAAGCTTACGATCACAAAAGCGATAAAGCTGACTTACCACTTTATCTGATCAATAAAAATAATTCGAACTACGGTTTTCAGTTTAAAGATAAAACCGGTAAGATTATTAATACTAAAGACTTAGTTTTCTCTCCAACGGTTAATGGTAATGCAGTAACCCTTACTGCTGATTACAATGGTGCTGTTATTCAGTTTATTTATACATTACTTCCAAAATACACCTTAGATTTTAAAGTAAGAACTCAGGGATTGTCTCAAGTGACTTCTGATACTAAAGCAGATTTCCTTTGGAATTATAATGTGAGAAATCTTGAGAAAGGTAGAGCACAAGAACAGTCGCATTCAGAGTTCTCTTATGCATTCAATAATTATAAGAGCTATGATTATGATGGAAGAACAACGATGGATGAGGAAAAAGAAACGTTAAACTGGATTGGTGTGAAGCAACAGTTTTTCTCTTCAGTAATTGAAGCTAAAAATGGATTTACACAAAGTAAAGGAAACCAGGAATCAGTTGAGGAAGGAGAATACTTGAAAAAATTCAGCTATGAAGGATTTGTTCAAATGACAGGAAGTGAGTTAAATCAGGATTTTACCTGGTACTTTATGCCATTGGATTTACCGTTGTTGAAATCTTATGATAAAAACTTTGATGAAATACTACCATTAGGTTGGTCGATAATCGGTGGAATGAACCGTTATTTTTTCATGCCGATGTATAATATTATAGCATCTTGGGGTTTAACAGCCGGATGGGTGATTTTTGTAATGACCATTATCGTGAAGCTGATTTTATCACCTATTATGTATAAGCAACATAAGCTTAGTGCAATGATGAGAGTAATTCGTCCGGAGATTGATGAGGTGAATGCTAAATTAAAGGATGCAGATCCAATGAAAAAGCAACAAGCGACAATGGAGGTTTACCGAAAAGCGGGAGTGAATCAGATGGCTGGTTGCTTACCGGCTCTGGTACAAATTCCTATATTCTATGCTTTATTCCGTTTCTTCCCGAACTTTATTGATTTGAGAGGTAAGGGATTCTGGTTTGCAAAAGATTTAACAGCCTATGATGATTTAATTAAGTTACCGTTTAAGATTCCTTTTTTAGGTGATCATTTAAGTATTTTTGCATTGGCTTGTACGGTGGTAATCTTGATCTATACGATTATGACTTCAGGAAATATTCAACAGCCTCAGCAGGAAGGTATGCCGAATATGAAAGTGTTGATGTATATTTTCCCAATTACTTTCTTATTCTTCTTGAATACTTCAGCTTCAGGTCTTTCATGGTATTACTTTGTTTCAAATGCAATTAATATCTTGATTATTCTTGTTATTAAATACTGGATTCTGGATGAAAAGAAAATTCATGCACAGATTCAGGCTAACAAAGAAAAGCCGAAAACTGAAGGTAAGTTCCAGAAAAGAATGAGAGAGATGATGGAGAAGGCTCAGGAACAGCAAAAAACAACAGAGCAACAGAGAAAAAAGAAATAAATTCTTATTTCCCATAATAAAAAAAAGAGAAGCTAATTCATTAGCTTCTCTTTTTTCATTTAATCGTATTTCAATCTGAAAGACTGTCTGTGGTATTTTGTTGGACCGAATCTGATGAGTGCTTCCTGATGTTTTTTAGTAGCATAACCAAAATTGGTATTCCATCCATATTCAGGAAATTCGTCATGAAGCTGAATCATGAGCCGGTCTCTGTAGTTTTTGGCTAAAATAGAAGCTGCAGCAATGGAAAGTATTTTTGAGTCTCCTTTTATAATGCATTGATGAGGAATGAAATTATAAGGGTGGAACTTATTCCCATCTACCAATATCAACTCAGGTCGTATGGTTAGTTTATCCAATGCTTGATGCATCGCATGAATACTTGCGTTGAGAATGTTATGAAGGTCGATAAAATCCGGAGGTAACTCTGCGATAGCATAATCCTGTACATTGTCTTTAATATAGTTATCAAGATCTATTCTTGTTTTAAAATTTAGCTTTTTAGAATCATTAACCAGATTTTGGTTGAAATTATGATCTAAAATAACTGCGGCTGCTACTACCGGGCCACATAAGCAGCCTCTGCCAACTTCATCACATCCTGCCTCAATATAAGAGTCAGACCACTTTTTTAATAAATCCATGAAAACAATTTATATAATAACCTAAACAGTTACAAAATTAAAAAAAATAAACTTTTTATGTGTATTAGGAATTTATTGATTATTCGTTTAAATGGTGTTAATAATTTATTTAAAAATGGTAATTGATAAGATATGTTTAAATTTTAAATTATTTATACGTTCAATGAAATGGTGTTTTTTTTATTAAATTGCTAAGTATAATGAATATCATTATCTTATGATTTATGAATTTAAATATTTTTAACAAATAATTTGGTTACTTTAAGAAAGTTTTACATATTTGCAATAATAAAAAAAATAATCAATTTAAATATGAAGAAATTAACTACAAGTGTTTTGGCTATAGTTCTGACTTCCTCTTTTGTGTTTGTGAATGCACAAAGCACACAAGGTGATACTCTGAGAACGCAGGACATACGTGAAGTCGTAGTGACTGGAGCTCTTGGTCTTAAAAAAAGACAAGATGCTATTGTTACTAGTAATAAAGTGATTGATACTAAAGAGCTGAATCAGGCGGTGAATCCAAATGCAGCTCAAGCATTAACTGGAAAAGTGGCTGGTTTACAGATTAATACAACCAGTAACTCTGTTAATAGTCAGGCAACAGTAACGATCAGAGGACCGAGATCTATTTCAGGTAATAATGAAGCTCTTGTTGTTATTGATGGTGCGATATCTACTTTAGGTATTTTTCAACAATTACCTCCTGAGGTCGTTGAAAGTGTAAACGTTATTAAAGGTCAGCAGGGTTCAGCTTTGTATGGAGAAAGGGGTAGTAACGGGGTTATTGTAGTTACTACTAAAAAAGGAACTAAATCTGAAAAGATACAATTTACTTTAACATCTTCTGTAGATGTTTCTTCTATTTATAAAACACCTATTCGTCAGCAGCTCTATGGGCAAGGATGGACAGGTGAGCCTACTGAGTTTAGTAATGTAGAGTATGGTGGAGCAAACTGGGTACCTTATGAAAACGGTAGCTGGGGTCCGGCTTACAATAATCCTCAGATAGGAGGACAGTTGTTAATAGCAGGTATGCCACAGGCTGATGGAAGTCTTATATATAGCCCTTATGCGGCCAGAAAGAATAATGCGGATAAGTTTTTTAGAAATGGGGTACTGATGCAAAATGGTATTTCTGTTAATGCTGGAGGGGTGGATTCTTACTCTTTTTTATCTTTTAACAGGGTGGAGAATGACTTCATGATCCCGGGAGATAAGCTTAAAAGAAATACATTTTTCTATAAAGGTGGTAAACAATTAGGAAAACTGAGAATTGATGCTACTTTTAATCTTATTGATCAAAATACTTCTCAGACGGGAGGTAACCTTTTTGGACAACTTATTCAAACTCCTACTAATATCGATGTTAGAAGATATGAAGCAGGAGGAATGGATGGGCATTGGACAGCGTTTTCCTATAGCCCATATTGGTTGAGAGACCATTTACGTAATGATAATAATACGACTACCTTTAATGGTATTGTGTCTTTAGGATATGAATTTAATAAGAATATCAGTTTGACGTATACAGGTAACATGTCAACGATATCAAGTATCACTGAGACCCATACTGATGCGTACAATGCGAGCAATGTAAGACCATATACTAATACAGGGACTCCTTATGATGGTACTAATTTCTTGGAATATGGATCTGCTGCTATTCCGTCAGCTTACAAGAAATCTGTAACTAAAGTATGGAGATATTATGGAGATTTAATGTTGAATTTTAATTATGATTTGACGGATGATTTGAATTTCAAACTTAACCTAGGGAATAATATGCAAGATACAAAAGAAGACTATGCAGAGGTTGGGGGAACTAATTTACAGATTCCAGGTTGGTACAATATTCAGAATGTCCTTAATTCCACACCGTGGTATGATCTTGAAAATGGAATGCTGAGAAAGAGGAGTGTAGCATGGTTTTCGAACTTAGATTTAGGATATAAAGATTACCTTTTCTTGAATGCGACACTAAGATACGAACAGTCATCCGTTCTTAGTATTCGTGAAACACCATTAGTGGGACAAAGTCCTAAACCAATGAGAAATGAAGGGTATCCTTATTACTCGGTTGGAGCGTCGTTCATTCCTACAAAACTATTTAAAAACTTAACTAATGGAAATGTTCTTACCTATGCAAAAGTAAGTGGAGGATATACCAGAACAGGTAACTCCATACTGGATGCATATGCTGTAGATGAAGTAGGTGCTTTTCCTACAGGATTTCCTTTTGGGACACTTTCTTCGTACATTATCAATACGACGCCTGTATCCCAGGATATCAAGCCTGAATTTAACAATACTGTAGAAGCTAACTTAAGTTTAGGGTTCTTTAAAGATAGAATTACTTTTGACGGTTCAGTGTATCAGACTAAGACTGATGGGTTGATTACAAACAGCGGGGTATCTAATGCTACAGGATTCAGTAATGTTTTGGATAATGCAGGATCAATGAGAAACAGAGGCTTTGAATTGGAATTAGGATTAACACCATTTAAGTCGAAAGATTTTGAATGGAATTTGAAGGGGTCTTATGCGCAATACAGATCTGTAGTGACAAGCTTAGAGAATGGGGCTATATCTGTACCTAGAGGAGCTTCGGGACAAGGAATACCGGCAGGGTTTTATGCTGTTTTAGGTGGAAGTGCAAATACAATTATGGGGACGGCTTATCAGAGAGATCCTGAAGGAAGAATTATTGTGGATGATCTGGGAATTCCTGTTGTAAGTAGCCAGTATAAAGTATTAGGTAAATTAGATCCTGATTATATCTTGACATTTAGTACATCAATTAGATTAAAAGGCTTTACATTAAGCGCAGTGGCAGATTATAGAACAGGAAATAGTTTTGTATCTGAAGCTAAAAATTTAATGTCATATGTGGGTACTTTAGAGAAGCAGGCTGATTTTGATCGTTCGAAAGGGTATATTATTCCAAATTCCGTTCAGAATACAGGAACTGCAGCAAACCCGGTTTATGTTGTTAACACAACAACTGTGGGTGATGATCCGAGCTATGCTGGTACTGTAAACTACTTTACAACCAATTATGGAGATGATATTGCTGAAGAATTTGTAATTGACGGTACGGCATTGAAAATTAGAGAAATTGCTTTAAATTATTCCATTCCAAAATCAGTGCTTTCTAATACTTTCATCAATAGTATGAGTATCGGAGTTTATGCCAGAAATCCTTTTGTAGTCTATGCAAAAGATAACAGGAATTTTGGTGATCCGGAAATGCAGACTGGAGCAAGCTTAGCGGTCGCCAGATATCCAACGGCTAGAAATTTTGGTTTTAATTTTAATATAACTTTCTAAAATTTAAAAAATGAATAAAATTAAATATATAATCTCGTCACTTATTGTGACAATATCATTAACGTCTTGTAATAATTATCTGGATATTAATGAGAATCCCAATGATATCCATGCAGAAAATATAACGCCGGAATTATTATTTCCTGGAGCGGTTGCACAATCTTACAGAGCTCAGGCAGGAGATATGATGCAATTTGGAAACTTAATGATGAATTCTTGGGCTGGAGATGTATATCATTATGGTGGTTTATATCCTAACGAATTTTCTTTGTCTGCAGTCAATAGCCAGTTTTATGATGGGATTTGGGATAATATCTATCAGAATGTTAATAATTTTGTTGTGATTGAAAAATATCCCAATGCAAACCATGTACAGGATAAATATGTTGCTATGGCCAAAATTATGAAAGCATTTTATATGCAATATATTGTTGATTTATATGGAAATGCTCCTTATTCTGAAGCGTTCAAAGGTCAGGCTAATCTTGCTCCTAAATATGATAAAGATATAGATATCTATAAATCACTTATTTCTAATTTAGATGAAGCGGTAGCTTTGATAAATGCGAATGATGCTGATGCTGCTAATCCAGGAGCTAAGGATATTATTTTTGCAGGAGATATGAGTAAGTGGAAAGCTTTTGCATATACTGTTAAACTTAGATTTTTATTAAGAATGTCTAAAGTTACGGGCGAGCTTGCTACATACCGTGATGCTCAATTGGCTTCATTAAGTATGGCTACAAGTAGCGGAGCAGAATTGTTAACTGTAGATGTTATTGAAAACCCGGGATACTCAACAGCAAATAACGATAAATTAAATCCGGTGGCCTTTAATTATTTTTATAATTCAACGCCTACAGAAGTAACTAATCATATTGTGTTGACTTCTTCCGAGCATTTAGCAATTGCTTTAAATGGGAATGTTGAAAACAGTAGTGTTGCAGAATATCAGAAGTTTAATGGGGTTACCGATCCTCGCGGACCTAGATTATTTACGCGAGTAAATTATAATGGAAGCTTGAGAGTTAAAGGGGTGAGACAGGGTGCTACTTCTGGACAACCGGGTGCTCCAACAGATAATCAGAGTGTGTCTAAATTATTTGGTGGTATTTTTGGCGCTACTTCGGGCAGTGCAGGTGCTACTCTTACAGCTGCAAATGCTAAAGGCGGAGTAGTGATGTCGCTTGCAGAAACCAAACTTTTGTTGGCTGAAGCCTCTTTAAAATATCCATCTTTATTTACAGGTGGGCAGGCAAGCTTTAATGCTGCTATTACGGCTTCTTGTGCATGGATGAATATTCCTCAAACTTCAGCGAATCCTGCGGCACTTACTATAGATAGGTATATTAGTGAGATATCGGGAAAAGCTGGTCTAGGATGGACTGGAACTGATATGCAAAAAATGGAAGCTATTATGACTCAAAAATGGCTTGCTCTTACTAATGTAAATCCTACAGAAATGTATATTGAATATAATAGGACAAACTTACCTTACAATCCTGTAGCTGTAAACGCGGTAAAACCAAGAAGGCCATATAGATTGGTTTATCCTAATTCTGAATTCGCAACAAACTCTGCCAATGTACCAAATATTGCAAGTGATGTTGTGTTTACTAAAAATCAATACACTCCATTCTGGAATCAAAATTAATTCTGGAATACTTTTTTAATATATTTTAAAACCACCTTTTTTGGTGGTTTTTTTTATTTTATATTTTTAGATTTTTTTTACAATTTATCCTTATTTTAAGAAAATTTGCGGTAAAAAAAACATTATGCATGACATTGTATTTATCACTCATAATGTTAAAATGTGTTAATTAAAATGTTTTAGTTTGGTTCTTTTTATTTAGTTTATTTTTGTAAAGTGTTGTTGTTCAGTGTTTAAATTTGCTTCGTTGTTAATGAATTTCACTATATATTGAAATAGTATGCTGGTTTTGTAGACTGATCTTTTTTATGCATATATTTCAGGTTATTATTCTTGTATTTTTGTTAAAAATTAAATTTTTAACGTAAATTATTGATTTTATATTATTTTTTATTATCAACTTTTGAACAATTGTTAATTTTTTGTTATTTTCTTTTGTGTTGTTAAGAAAGTTTTACAAATTTGTAGAGCTAAAATTAATTTGATATGAAGAAACTAACAGCAAGTGTTCTTATACTTGTGCTGTCCTCGTCTTTGGCTGTCGCAAATGCACAGCAAAAGAAGAGCGACACCGTGAGAACACAGGAGATCGAAGGAGTTGTTGTGACTGCCCTTGGGATTAAAAGAGAGAAGAAATCATTAGGATATGCTTCTCAGGAGATAAAAGCTAGCGCACTCTCCGATGGTACTACCAATACCGGTAACATTGCAGCACAATTATCAGGAAAAGTTGCAGGTCTTAATGTTACTACTACCAACAATTTTGGAGGTTCATCCAACTTATTAATAAGAGGTATTAAATCACTTTCAGGTGGGAATCCTTTAATTGTTATTGATGGATCTCCGGTAAACAATGCGTATACTCAGGAAAAAAATGTTGACTATGGTAATGCCTTGTCTGATATTAATCAGGAAGACATTGAATCTATTAACGTTCTAAAAGGAGCTGCAGCATCGGCTCTGTATGGTGAACGGGGATTAAATGGGGTTATTGTGATTACCACTAAAAATGGAAAAGGAAAAGATGACGGATCCTGGGGAGTAACCCTTTCTTCCTCCATGCAGGTAGGGTTTGTCGATAAATCTACCTTTCCGGAGTATCAGACAAGATATGGTGCAGGTTATAAGCAAGAATTTGGATCGCAAGCAAGTAACGGGCTTAATAATGCGAATTTTGGTGCAGATGCATCTTGGGGTCCTAAATTTGATCCTAACATGATGGTGTATCAGTGGGATTCTTTTGATCCGACTTCACCTAATTATAAAAAAGCAACCCCTTGGGTAGCTGCTAAAAATGGGCCGATTAAATTTTTTGAAAATCCTACTACTTATACCAATAGTGTAACTTTAGAAAAAGGACAAAAGGGAAAAAATATTAGTTTTACGTATGAAAATATGATGTCAGATGGTCTGATACCTAATTCTCATCTCAATAGAAATAACTTCTCTTTAAAAGTTAATTATGATCTGACCCCTAAATTACACTCTTCTTTTTATTCTACGATGACTTTGCAGGATACAAAAGGGAGAAGTATTACCGGATATTCTAACAATCAAGCGACAGGATTCAGACAGTGGTGGCAAACCAATGTGGATGTTAAAGATTTGCAGAGAGCTTATTTTGCCAATGTTGACCCTTCTGTTGCCAGTGCAGCTAATAACTATGGGAATGTGGTGTGGAATAGAAAATCTGCTGCTAATGGGGCTCCTGCATACTGGAATAATCCTTACTTTCAGGCGTACCAGAATTATACTTCAGATAAGAGATATAGAAATTTCACGTATGGGCAGCTTACCTATGATCTGCTAGATAATATTTCTGTTACAGGAAAAGTTTCTTACGATAGGTCTAATCTTATGGTTGATAATAGATTGGCTGTTGGATCTCTTCCACAGGCTTTTGGACAATCAAATAACTCCGTTACTTCCGGTTATGCAAGACGTGATGTATTGTCTACTGAAACCAATTATGATTTAATGGTAAATTATAAGTTTGATATTACTGATAATATTAATGTTTCCGGAGTTGTAGGAGGGAATATACGTAGAAATTATTTTAATTCTGTTTATGCTTCAACAGAGGGTGGGTTAGTAGTTGCAGGAATTTATGCCTTATCTAATTCTAAAAAATCACCTTTAGCATCAGATGAAATTGAGTGGACAAGACAATCCAATTCAGGATATGTTACTGCTTCATTTGATTTCTTTAAGAAATTTTATATAGACGGAACATGGAGGGTTGATCAAAGCTCGACCTTACCAGAAGGTAATAATGCATATAATTATCCTTCTGTAACAGGATCGGTAATTATGTCAGAAATAATCAATACTAAAAATTGGATGAATTTCTGGAAATTAAGAGCGAACTATGCTGAAGTAGGGGGTACGGCAGACTCTTATCAATTAGTGAATAATTACAGATCAGCTGGAATTTTATCAGGTACTGGGATCTATAACTCAATTTTAAGCCAGCCTAATCCTGACTTAAAACCTCAAAGATCTAAAGAATTTGAAATAGGAACTGAAGCTCATTTCTTAAAAGATAGAATAACGCTTGATGTTGCCTACTATAAAACAAGAACGATTAATCAGATTATTTCACTTCCTGTTTCTTCTGGTACCGGATATACTAGTAAAGTTGTTAATGCTGGTAGGATTGATAATAAAGGGATTGAAGTACAATTGGGGTTAGTGCCAATAAAAACGAAAGATTTTTCATGGAATATCGATGCTAACTGGTCTAAGAACCAGAATGAAGTTGTTGCCCTTTATCCAGGGATTACGAACTACTTAATCAATAGCTTCCAGGGAGGTGTTTCTTTGAATGCAAGAGTAGGAGAAGCTTGGGGAACTTTAGTTGGGGCTGATTATACCTATTTAAATGGACAAAAGGTTATTGACCCAAAAACAGGTAGATATTTACAGAATGGTAACCAGGTTATTGGTAATACAACACCAGACTGGATTGGAGGTATCAGAAATAGTATCAATTATAAAGGGTTCTCTTTAAGTTTCTTGATTGATATCCGTAAAGGAGGAGATATATTCTCTACTGATATGTATTATGGGCTATCTTCAGGGTTATATAAAGAGACGGCTATCGGAGATTACAGAGATAAAAATGTAATCCTTCCTGGAGTTCTTCCAAATGGTACTCCAAATAATATTGAATTATCACAACTTGATAATTCAAGTTCTTATGGCTATAAAACACAGCCGGCTAGCGAATTTGTCTATGATGGTTCTTTTGTTAAGTTAAGAGAAGCAAGTATTGGGTATATGCTGCCTAAATCTTTGTTAGCAGGAACTAAAATTTATGATGCTAAAATTTCGATTGTAGGAAGAAACTTATGGATCATTCATAAAAATTTACCGTATGCTGATCCTGAAGCAATGGTGGGCGGAGGACTCAACTCTTACGGGTGGTCTATTGGTTCGCTGCCAACGACAAGAGATATTGGTGTCAATGTAACATTTAAATTCTAAATTACGTAAAAATGAAAAATATTATAAAAATAACTTTGGTATCGGCATGTATAGGGTTGGGGTTAAGTTCATGTCAAAGAGATTTAACTTCCCTTAATGATGATCCTAAGCATCCATCAGTTTTGCCTTCTGAAAATTTATTGGCTACAGCTTTGTATCAGTCATCATACTATATGGATAATCCGAGCGTGAATTTTAATGGCTATAGATTCTTTACACAACAATGGGCAGAAACTCAATATCCGGATGAGACTCAATATAATTTGGTTACTCGAAACCAGCCTAGAAATCACTTCAATAGGATGTATGTGTATAGTCTAAATAATCTTAGACAAGCAAAAACTAATCTTGGAAAAGAAGTAGAGACTGATGATATTCGGACGAATAAATTAGCGACTTTAGAGATTGAAGAAATTTTTATCTGGGAAAATTTGGTAGATACATATGGAGATATTCCATATTCTGAAACCTTTAAACCAGATGAAATTTTAACTCCCAAATACGATGATGCGAAAACTATTTATCTTGATTTAATTAAAAGAATCAATGATGTTGTTGCTAGTATAAAACCTTCGGCTCCAGGATATAATGATTTAGTATATGGAGGAGATATGAATAAATGGAAAAAATTTGCTAATTCTATCAAGTTACGACTAGGGATGAATTTGGCTGATGTTGATCCTACATTATCAAAAACTACTGTGGAATCAGCGATTGCAGGCGGAATTATTTCTTCTGATGCCGAAGCATATAAATTTAAGTATGATGGTAATACGTTCTTAAATCCTGTTTATGACAATCTTGTAGCTTCTGGTAGAAATGATTTTTTACCTAGTGAGTTAGCCGTTAATACTATGAAGGGGTTATCTGATCCAAGAATGGATGTATGGTTTACAAAAGTAGGGGGAGTTTATAAAGGAGGAGTTTTCGGAGAAATAAACGATCCTTATACTAACTTTTCACAGTTAAGTTCTTATTTTAGAACTGCAACTAATGCATCTAATTTATTAAGTTATGCAGAGGTAGCTTTTCTTAAAGCAGAAGCTGCAGCAAGAGGATATTCAGCGGGTGGTGCAGCGGCAACACTTTATGCTGATGCAGTTACAGCATCAATGACTGAAAATGGAGTAAGTACAGCAAATGCTACCGCTTATGTAGCTGCGAATCCTTATAATGCAGCTAACTGGAAACAGTCTATTGGGGTGCAAGCTTGGATTGCTTTATTCAACAGAGGTTTTGCTAGCTGGAACTTTACAAGACGTTTAGATAGTCCAACTCTTGTTAATCCACCAAAGTCGAATTTATCTTCCGTACCATATAGAATGCCATATTCTGATCAGGAATATGTGTTAAATGGAGCAAATGTTAACGCTGCTGCTAGTAAGATTGGTGGTGATAAAGCAACAACAAAATTATTCTGGGATAAATTTTAAATACACACACACTCAACATTCATATTTAAGAAAAGCCTTAGGGCTCATTTATGGCCGGAATTTATTCCGGCCATTTTTTTGTAATCGTAATAAATGAAAACATCACGTAAGTTATTTCTTATAAGCGTAACTCTATTTAATATTTTTCAATTTTTTCGATTTTGACATTTTTTTTATAAATTATCAATATTTTAAGAGAATGAATCAATGAAAAGCATCATTTATTACATTGTGCTTATTGTGAAAAATAGCCTTTAAAATGAAATAAATGGAAGGTTTTATTATTTTTTTAGTGCTTTTTTTGTTTTTAAATAATTGTTAATCAATATGTTGTTTCGTTTTTATTGTTGCTTTAAAATTAATAATCCATGCTTTTGAATGCTCATTTTTTAAATACGCTAATATTATTTTTTTGATTAATTATTTTTATCAATTATTCAATTAATAAAGTAAAATTTTACATAAAATAAACTTTGTGTTGGTTATTTTTGCTTTATTGTTAATTTTATTTCCTTTTTTTTTGTCTTGTTAAGAAAGTTTTACAAATTTGTAGGGCTAAAATTAATTTGATATGAAGAAAATAACTACGGGTGTTCTTAGCCTTGTGCTTTCCTCATCCCTAGCTGTTCTTAATGCACAGCAAAAGAAGAGTGACACAGTAAGAACACAGGAGATCGAAGGAGTTGTTATGACTGCCCTTGGAATTAAAAGAGAAAAGAAGGCTCTTGGATATGCCTCTCAAGAAGTAAAAGGAGATGTGATCTCTGACGCTGGTCAAAACAATGCAGTAAGTGCATTATCCGGAAATGTTGCCGGTTTACAGGTTACTGCCCCAAGTACTATGGGAGGTTCGACAAGAGTTACAATGAGGGGGATAAGCTCAATTACCGGAGATAACAGACCTTTAATTATTGTCGATGGTGTTCCTTTAGATAATTCTAATGTTAATGATACTAATACCCAACGAGGAGGTGGAGGTAGGGATTATGGTGATGCCTCATTTGATATCAATCCTGATGATATTGAAAGTGTAACTGTACTAAAAGGAGGTCCTGCTGCAGCTTTATATGGTTCAAGGGCGGGAAATGGAGCTATTTTGTATACAACTAAATCTGCTAAAAAAGGAAGAACTGATATTCAATTCAATACAGGAGTTACCTTTGAAAGTATTTATATTAGGCCTAGATTGCAGAATTTGTATGGAGGAGGTTCGCAATTTGAGTTACCAACTCAAACTATTAATGGAGTAACATATAATATACAGGAATATGAAACAGATGCTTCGTGGGGACCTAGATATGACCGAAATTTAATGTACCTTCCATGGTATGCTTTTGATCCTGAGTTTTCTGCAGACTATATGAAGCCGGTTCCATGGGTTGCCCCGAATAAAGACGTAGATTCTTTTTTTAATACAGGGGTTACCTACACCAATAATGTATCAGTAGCAAAATCCTTTGGAGATACCAATGTTAGGATGTCCTATATGAATACAAATATTTCAGGTATTGTACCTACTTCAAGTATTAAGAAAGACAACTTTAATATCAACCTGAATTCTAAATTATCAGATAAATTAAAAGCTGAAGCAACAATTAACTATGTTCGTACGGAAGGTTTCAATAGACCCGAAGTAGGATATGGTAATAATTCAGTAGCTCAGAAGTTTTATCAGTTTGGGCAGAGGAATTTAGATTTTGCTAAATTAAGAGATTACAGGTTACCGTCTGATGGAAGCCAAAGAACCTGGAACAGAACTGCTTGGAATAATGCTACACCGAGATATTCTGATAATCCATATTGGACCATCTTTGAGAACACTTCTAGTGATACGAGAGATCGATTTTTTGGAACAGCCGGATTGACCTATACTTTTGATAAACATTTTTATATTGTTGGAAAGGTGTATGGAGATACGTATACACAAACGATAAGCTCGCAAGTGGCAGTCGGCTCACAAGGAATTTCTAATTATACGATTGAAAAAAGAAATGTTTCTGAATTTAATTATGAAGGGAGAGCTCATTATAATAATAATTTTGGAAATTTTAGTTTAACTTCTGTTGCGGGATTCATTATTAGAAATAATAAAATGAGCTGGCTAAGAGGAACTACAGTAGGAGGGTTGGTTATTCCAGGGTTATATAATTTGAATAATGGGTTGGCTAACTCATTAGCGACAAACTATTCTGCACAGTCAGCAATTAATAGTGTATTTGGATCAGTTTCATTAGGATATAAAGATATGTTATTTGTAGAAGCTACAGGAAGAAATGACTGGTTTTCGATGTTAAATGATGATCAGTTTTATCCTTCGGTAACCGGTAGTTTTGTGTTCTCCAAAGTGTTTAAAGCAGACTGGCTTTCATTTGGTAAGATTAGAGCGGGATGGGCTAGTGTTGCAGCAGGAACAGACGCTTACAGCAGACGTAACTATGCTGATATTCTTCCGCCTTTTAATGGTGCCCCTCGATATTCAAACGCTGATGTGCTTAATGCACAAAATATTCAACCGGAGAGAAAAGAAGTTACAGAGTTTGGTGTCGAAGCAAGCTTTTTTAAGAATAGAGTGAGCATTGATGTATCATACTATGACACCAATTCTAGAAAATTGATCATAGCACTTCCGGTCGATCCTGCTACAGGGCATCTATTTAAAAGAATTAATGCTGGGCAAATGAATAATAAGGGTATTGAGGCTATGGTGAATGTTACTCCAATCAGGAATGAAAACTTTTCTTGGGATGTAACCTGGAATTTTGCCAGAAACAGAAATAAGCTGGTTAACTTATACCAGGATTTGCAGAATTATCTGCTGACCAATGCTCCATTTAGAGCACAATTAGTGGCACAGGTAGGACAGGCATATGGTACTATTTTAGGAACGGATTATGTGTATGATGCGAATGGAAATAAGGTGATAGATGAAAATGGATTTTATAAAGCATCAGATATCAAGTCTTTAGGTTCGATTCTTCCGGATTACAATATGGGCTTTAGAAATACGGTGAAATATAAATCGTTCAGTCTCTCTTTCTTAATTGATATTCAACAAGGAGGAAAATATTTTTCCACAACCAATATGTGGGGAATGTATTCTGGGATGCTTGAAGAAACAGCACTTGGAGGTAACAGGGAAGCAGGAGTAATACTTCCAGGCGTAAGAGAAAATGGGGCTGTCAATGATATACGATTAGATGCACAAACATGGGGAAGCACTTATTTCAATACAGTAGATGCACAAAATGTTTTTGATGCTAGCTATGTTAAATTACGAGATATTACTATAGGATATGATCTGCCAAAATCACTGATTGGGAATACAATTCAAGGAATTAGAATTTCCGCCTTTGCAAGAAATTTATTTGCATGGAATTTAGCAAACAAAGGAATCGATCCGGAAAATACTTCTTATGGTTCAGGAAATATTCAGGGGATTGAAGGGGGTTCATTACCATCAACAAGGACTTATGGAGTCAATGTTAATTTTAAATTTTAATTACGATGAAAAAAATAGCTTTAATAGCATCTGTTATAATGGTATCATTAGTTTCTAACAGTTGCTCCAATACATTTGAGGAAATTGATACAAACCCTAATACAACAGAGAGACCACTCACCTATGGTATTTTCAATAGTGCGAATAAAGAGATTATGGACAACACTAGAAATGAGTGGCAATCCGGAAGGATAACATTACCTTGGGTACAATATTCTGCACAGAGAGGATATACAGATGAAGATAGATATCAATATAGATTGTCAACTGGAGGCTCGTTATGGAGTTTTTCTTATAGAGTGGCTCAGGATTACAAACAAATTATAGACCTTAATGAAAATCCGGCGACCCAGATACAAATGAACAATTATGGTCCGAATAAAAACCAGATTGCGGTAGCAAGAGTCATGTTATCCTATGTGTTTCTTACTTTGGCAGATTCGTTTGGGGATATTCCCTACTATTCTTATGGAAACTCAGATCCAGATTTTCAAGCATTACAATTAAATATTGGTGGAACTTTACAGCCAAAATTTGCAAGCCAACAAAAAGTATACGCAGATATCTTAAAGGAGCTAAAAGAGGCATCAGAAATGATTGATATTAATAAAATAGTTTTTACTCAAGGGGATGCACTATTTGGTTCAGGAGCAAAATTGAAAAAATTTGCTAATTCGCTAAGATTGAGAGTAGCTACGAGAGTGAAAGGAGTAGTTCCAGGGGCTGAAGGACATATTGCTGATGCCATTGCTTCCGGAGTGATGACTTCTAATGCAGACAATGTTGGACTAACCTATGAAAATAATTTGGTCAATCCATCACCAATGTTTAACAATTTCAGAAGTAGATCAGACTTTGCAATCTCCAAAACCTTTGTGGATTTATTAAAGGGAAAAAGTGGTAATTTTAAACAAGACCCGCGTTTGTTCAAATACGCAAGCCCTATAGGTACTCGTCAGAGAGATATTTTAACTGGAGTTTCTGTAGAATCAACGAATCCTAATGATTTTAACGGGATGCCTTATGGGATTCCAAGTTCTTTAACAGGCAGTCAAATAGCAAGTGCTAATTTCTTTAGTAAAAATGTTTTAAAACCAGGCTACACAGAAATTTTAATGGAATATTCTGAAGTTCAGTTTTTATTGAGTGAAGCTAACGGCTGGTCACAAACTAATTATGAGGCTGGAGTAAAAGCTTCGTTGGAAAGATGGGGGATTGACTCGACATCGGCAAATACATATGTTAATACTTTACCTTCTGCTTCTAAAGAAAACGTGCTTACTCAAAAATATGTTGCGTTGTTTATGCAGCCTTATGAAGCTTGGGCAGAATACCGAAGAACAGGTTATCCGAATACATTATTATTACCTGGTCAGACCGGGGCATTAAATGTAGCAACATCATCTGGTCAGACCACTTATACATTTACCTCATTAATTGCAGGACTAACAGACTTGCCTACCAGGTTATTTTACCCAATATCTGTTCAGACATTGAATACGGTAAACTATCAGGCAGCATCAAACTCTATTGGAGGAGATCGAATGAATACCAAGTTAATCTGGGATAAGAATTAATATTTTAAGATATTGATTATATAAACTTAAAACCGCCTTCGGGCGGTTTTTTTATTTCCGTATATTTGTACTTCAAAATTTGAGGATAAAATGACTTCAATACCTATTTATCCTTACCATATATAGTGGTTCTAACCGTTCTATATAGCTATTAAATAAAATAAATACATGAATATCAAAGATATAATAGAGGAAAAACTTTCAGAAGTTATTTTAAACGTGTATCAGTTAAAAGACATCAACCTGGAAGTTCAGGAAAATAAGACTGAATATGAAGGTGATTTTACCATTGTTACCTTTCCATTGGTAAAGCAGCTTAAGAAGAATCCTGAAAGTATAGGGATTGAGTTGGGAGAGTCTTTAACGGCACAAACCGATCTACTGGAAAGCTTTAATGTCGTAAAAGGATTTTTAAATATTAAAGTTAAAAATCAATTCTTTATAGATAATTTCAGATCAGTAAGCGAAAACTTTTCAAAGATTGAAAAGAAAGATGCTACAGTAATGGTAGAATATTCTTCTCCTAACACGAACAAGCCTTTACATTTGGGGCATATCAGAAATAACTTATTAGGATTTTCTGTTGCTCAGATTTTAAAAGAAGCAGGATATGATGTGATTAAATCCCAGATTATTAATGATAGAGGGATTCATATCTGTAAATCAATGCTGGCGTGGGAAAAGTTTGGAAAAGGAGAGACACCCGAAACGTCTGCTACAAAAGGAGATAAGTTTGTTGGAAACTATTATGTAGAATTTGATAAAAACTATAAAAAAGAAATAGCAGAACTTGTTGAGCAGGGAATGGGAGAGGATGAGGCTAAAAAAGAAGCCCCTTTAATGAAAGAAGCTCAAAAGATGCTACTGGACTGGGAAAATGGAGATGAAAAAGTGAGGAGTCTTTGGAACGAAATGAATACCTGGGTATATCAGGGTTTCAATGAAACTTACAAAAGATTAGGGGTAGACTTTGATCAGGTTCAATATGAAAGCAATACTTATTTATTGGGAAAAGATCTAATTCAGGAAGGCTTATCTAAAGGGATTCTGTACCAAAAAGAAGATGGATCGGTTTGGTGTGATCTGACTGATGAAGGCCTGGATCAAAAACTTTTATTGCGTTCAGACGGAACTTCTGTTTATATGACACAAGATTTAGGAACTGCAGTAGAAAGATTCAAGCAGAATGATATAAAAAAATTGATTTACACTGTAGGGAATGAACAGGATTATCACTTCCAGGTGTTATTCAAAATTTTGAAAAAGCTAGGCTATGCATGGGCGGATCAATTGTTCCATCTATCTTATGGAATGGTAGAGCTTCCAGAAGGAAAAATGAAATCACGAGAAGGAACTGTTGTGGATGCTGACGATCTTATGGAGGAAATGCATAAAACAGCAGAGTTAAAAGCAAAAGAAAACGGAAGACTTGAAGGGCTTACTGAAGAAGAAAAAGAAGCTTCTTATGAGACCATAGGATTGGGAGCATTGAAATACTTTATGCTTAAAGTAGATCCTAAGAAAAAAATGTTGTTCAATCCGGCAGAAAGTATTGAATTCAATGGAAATACAGGACCATTTATTCAGTATACGTATGCACGTATCCAATCTTTGCTGACCAAAGCAAAATATGAATATAAAGAGGTTTCGGATGTTACCTTCAGCGAATTTGAGAAAGAGTTCATTATGTTGCTTGCTAACTATAAGACAGTAGTAGAGAAAGCTGCAGAATCATTGAGTCCTGCTTTAGTTGCTAATTATGTTTATGATTTAGTGAAGTCGTACAACTCATTTTATCAAAGCAATCCGATCCTAATTCAGGAAAATGAAAATATTAAACAGTTCCAACTGAATTTATCTGATCTTACTGGAAAAGTAATAAAAAAATCACTGGATTTACTAGGAATAGGAACGGTAAACAGAATGTAAAATATAAGCCTCTTGAATTTCAAGAGGCTTTTTTATTAAACTGAGGCTTCATCAGAATTTTGTTTTTTAAGACTCTCTTCATAAAGTTTGGCATCGCTCCATCTGGCATGTTTAGAAGGAATAATTTTATATCCTTTTTTGTAAGAATATACTTTTGTGAATTCAGCTCCGAAAAATATCAGCATACATGAATAGTTAATCCACATCATGATAAGGATGACAGTTCCTGCAGCTCCAAACGTGGATGTCGGTTTAAAATTGCCAAAGTAAAGGCTCAATAAAAACTTACCTAATGTAAATAGGAGAGTTGTCAATATAGCCCCCTTCCATACCGGTCTCCAGCTGATCTGTACATCCGGGAGAAATTTAAACATTAAGGCAAATAGCAACATCACAAGGGCAAAACCAATTGCGAAATTGACTAGTGAAACCAATAAGTAAGTTTCAAGGCCAAAATAACTTGTAATCCAGGTATTAAAAAGACTGATCATCGATGAGAGGATCATGGTAATCATTAATAAAAAACCAAGGATGAGAATCATTCCCAGTGAATTGGCTCTGTCTAAAACAAATTTCAACAGTGCTTTTTTAGGTGCTGATTGTACATCCCACAGTGTATTTAAGGAATGCTGTAACTGGAAAAATAATGTAGTAGAACCAAAGACTAAAGAGCCTATACCTACTACCTTCATAAAAACATTCTGTTTATCAATTAAGGCTCCTGCGATCATATTTTCCACACTTTTGGCAACATCTGTTCCCATTAGTCCGCTGATCTGAGTACTGATCTCTCCACGAATAGCTTCTTCTCCAAAGAAATTACCGGCGATCCAGATAATAATGATCAATAGCCCGGGAATGGAAAAAATAGCATAATATGCTAGACTTGCCGAATCTTTTGTTGCGGAAGAATTATTCCATTCGGTAAATGTATCTTTTAAAACTTCCCAGAAAAATTTGATGTTATTGATCATAATTTTTTTTATACTTATTTAAAAATAAACTACAAAGCCCTAGTTTAAACACCTTAGTTTACTTAAGTTAGTTCAGAATAATGTTGTATAATAAGTCCACATAAGATGAAAATCAAAGATTTTCATAAAACTAAAGTGTACTTAATCTATATAAGACTTGTTACTTAAAAATACTAAAGTGCCAAAATTCTGGCCACTTTTTGTAGTTGAAAATAACTGATGTTCTTCATAGATATTTTTATTTAAAAGTTCCCTATTAAAAAGGATATCCGATTGCTATATTTAAAATAAGATTATCTCTTCTCCAGTTGCTATCTCCAAAATTAATCCTGTCAAAGGCCCATCTATCCCCTTTTTCATAATAGGGAACACGTATTGGCATAGCGAGATCTAATCTTAAAATTAAGATTGAGAAATCAAGTCTTAGACCAACTCCGGCACCTACTGCTACTTCGCTTAAAAAATCTTTAGAAAACTTTCCTCCGGGTCTCTCATTGTTCTTGTCATTAATTAACCAAACGTTTCCGGCATCTACAAAGGCAGCAACATTTAAAAATTTATAAAGATTCGCTCTGTATTCTGCATTCATCTCTAATTTGATATCTCCTGATTGATCAAAAGCAAAATTCCGATTTGAACTTATTGGATTATAGCTTCCTGGTCCTAAAGCTCTGGCACGGAATGCCCTGATGCTATTACTTCCCCCTACAAAAAACTGTCTTGAAAAAGGAACTTCCTCCGAATTTCCATATGGATAAGCTATTCCCGCAATAATTCTTGAAGCAAAATTGGTTTTTTCAGAAAACTTATGATAGAACCTGAAATCATTTTCTATTTTCGCATACTGACTAAACGGAACCCCAAAAATTTCTTTTTGTTTACCTTTTCTTGCATTAGCTCCCGTTATTAAACCTGTAATATTTCCTGCCAGATCAACGGTACCTTTATAATAAATAGTATTCGTCTGTGGTAGCATTGTATTGGTATAGGTATAAGAGTACGTTGGGCCAAAAATAAGTTGTTTCTCAATAGCTCTTTGTAGATATGGGCTGTTTTCAATTTGTGTGCGGTATAAACTTGTAACATTAGCTGGAGAAACTAAAGTAATGTCAATAACCTTCAACTCATGTTCCTTTCTGGCATTTTCTTTCCACACATATCCAAAAGAAGCGGTGAAATTATTAAGTGTATAAAGCTGGGTACGGTTCTGGAACTCGTATCCCAGGCTAATATTCGTTCTTGGAACAAAAGCACTCGAAGAATTAAACCTGAATGGGGCAACAATTCTGGGAATAGACAATTGTACATTAGCTCCGGCACGATACATATTTCTGGCTTCTGCCTGCCCACCCATCTGTACATCAAAAGCTCCATAAACAGCTGCTTTAAATTGTTCAGCACCACGGAAAAAATTTCGATGGGTCCAGTTCAAATTCAATTCACTACCGGCATAACTTGCGGAGTTCGTTCGGCCTAAAGCTTCTAAGCGTAAAGACTGGAGCTCCCTTGGAGTCAATAAATAATAAGCGTCAAATTTATGTTGCAATGAATCAGAAACAATAAATTCATTTTTTACAAACTTAAAAACTCCCAAACTTATTAAGCGGTTCAGTGATAGATTATGATTGGTTCGATTGTATAAATCTCCTTTTTTAAAATACAGTGCTCTGTCAAAGATTCTTGGTTTGAATTTATGTTGCGGATCAATAACGTAAATATCATCATAAGCATATTTAGAAAGAGAATCCGAACTCATCGGAACGCTGTATTTACCATCTTTAACATCCTGAAGATTATAAGTAGGGAAAACAATAACTTTATCAATACCAAATTGCTGAGTAGCCAGACTAGGTGTATCGTCTTTTAATTTTACATTCAGATCTACCTTGTGTTTTTTACTTATGGTGCTGTCTGCCTGTACGATAATATTATCAGAATGGAAATAATAAAACCCTTTCTCTTTTAAGCCGTTATCAATTCTATCCCTTTCTGCTTTGATGACATCCAGATCGAAGGGGTTTCCGGCTTTAAGAAAACTTTTATCCTTTAAATTTTGAATTTCATGATTCACGATAGTAGAATCTTTTTGAAACTGTACATCACTGATCAAATATTGAGCACCCGGTCTCAAGGTATAGATAACCTTTACTTTCTTATTTTTAGAAATAGTGTCATAAGTTGCTTTGGCATTAAAATATCCTTTGTTTTCAGAATAATTAACGATGATATCCCTATTGAATTCGCGATCAACATCCCCCAGTAAAACAGGCTTTTCACCTACTTTATATTTTAACCAGTAATTGAATCCCTTTTCTTTTTTAGGCTCCTTAGCAATATTGTAAAAATATAGTCTGGGACGTAGGCCAAGCAGAGTTGAATTAGGCTTGGGAACTAAATTTTCTTCCAAAGAAGCTTGAAGTTCCTTTTTTGCTTTTTTTGAAATGGTATCGGCATCGATTTTTACTTCAGGACCCGTGTACAGCATTTGTCCCTCTTTTAAAAATTTGGTATTGCTGCACGAAATCGTAACTGCGGTAACACCCGAAGTCAACAAATATTTAAAATATATATTGAATTTATTTCCCATTATTTAAATTCTACCACTTGGTTATTTTTATTTTCTTTCTTTTGCTTTTCTTTTTCTTTTTTAGATCGTTGGAAGATATCCCGGAATTTATCATACTCCAGGGTAATAATAAATCCTACACCTGTTTCGACAATCTGTCCTTGAAGAGCAACCTGATATTCATCTTTACGATACGCTCTCAGCATATATCTGCCATCTTTTGAAAGGTTGTAATCTACCGTAACGTTTCCAGCAATATTGGTGGTATTTTCATTTTGTCTGGCATCACCTTCTAATCCGAAATTACTTCCTACCGTAACTTTTAAACGGTCGTTAAGAAGTCTTTTACTGATATCAACATTAAGATCTGTTCTTGTATTTTTTTGTCCCGTAGAATAATCTTCAGAAGAATCAAGGCCAAAATTTAAATCTACACCTTTGATAAGACCTGCGGCAAGATTATTCAGTTGCTGGGATAGAATTTTACTTACACTCTGTCTTGCCATAGCCTCTGCGGACATTCCTGCACCACTTTGGAATGGATTTTCACCTACGAAACGGTTCAATAATAACAGAGCAAAAACCTGTTTATTCATTTCAGATTCCTGGGTTCTCAGCTCAATGAGTTTTTGATTAACGGTTTCTGTTACGGCTGATGAAACAGCACTGTTTTTTTCATCCGTTGTAATATCAAAACTGATTTGAGGTTTCAGCAATTCCCCTTTCATTTTCAATAAAGTATTGAATGGGATTCTCTGCTTGTATTGATTTAGTGTAGGATCACCAGCACCTAGCTGTTGCTCAACAAGATCGTAAGGAGCTGTTTCGGTTTTATAAATTGCCGTAATATCCATGATGGCTGCAGTCGGTTCTCCGGTCCAGGTAATGGTGCTTCCTTTCTGAATATCAAATTTTCTTTTAAGCAGACTTACAGAAAGTTCATAAGCTCCTTTTTCCACTTGGTAAACTCCTACAAGAGTAGTTTTTCCTGAAGGGTCAATTCCTCCTGTCAGTTCAGCTTCTCCCTGAAGTTTTACAAAATCGCCATTGGCTTTATCGATGATAATCGACATCTTGGCTTCCTTGCTTACTTCAATATTGACACTGACATCCATCCCTTTAATTCGGCTTTCGGCTTTCAAGGAGTCAGCTTTAATCGTTTTGTTTAAAACCACCTGATCTTTGTCTACAAACTCTACAATTCCGTCTCTTTCCTGTAAAGAAGGGCTGGATTGAGGAAGAACAAAGGTAAAGTCTGTATTATCTGCTACAGCTAATCTTCCGTCGACTTTTGGCAAATCCAGATTTCCGCGAATATGCAATCCTGCATCAATAGCAAGTACACCGTACATCATAGCATCATTCGATTTTTCAGAATTAACCACTTTAAAACCTTTGGCATTCACATCAAGATTGAATGCAAAATCCTTGTAAGTCTGGGTAAGAACCTGTCCATTAACTACAAGCGCATTGCCATCTTTGTCTTTAATTTTGAAAGAATTGAATTCAATTCCCCGGTTGGTAAAATCAATTTCATCATTCAGTTTTCTGAAGTCACTTCCTGTTTTTGCGATTTCAAGACCTACATCATTGAATTTTACCTTTCCTAAAATATTAGGTTTGTCAGTACTTCCTGTTATTTTTAAATTTCCTGAAAGATAACCTTCCGTATTGGTAATAGCATTCATGGAAAAGCCCTGAACACTTTTCATCTGAAGTTTATTGATCGCCATATTCATATCAAAAGTGCTGGAAGATGTATTATAATCCCCTGCAATTTTAACATCATTATCGTTTCCTGAAAGGACGATGTCAGCATTTAAAAGTTTAGCTGAAGTGCTATTTACTTTTACAGCAAGATTTCCAACTGCATTTCCGTAAACGATCAGATCTGAAATATTCAGGTCGGAAGTAAACGTCATATCTTTTGTTAGGTCTCGAAGCTGAGCCGTTCCGTTAATTGTTCCTCTGGCCAGTATCGTATCTTTTTTAATGATTTCGGTGATGGTTTCTATTTTGAAATCTTTCAATGAAATCTTTAAAGGACTGTTGGGCGAGTTGCTTTCAGACTGTAATAGGATTTCACTTCCAGAGTTTGAAAGCCTGAAATTGTCTGCAAGAATTCCTTTGCTGCTGATTTGTATTTTATTTCCTTCAGCAACTGTCCAGTCATTATAGTTTAGCTTTAAACCATTCGGATTCAGAGATACTTCTGTAATATCATTAAGGGATTTAGCGTTTCCGGCGATCAGGAATTGCGTAACATCCTTCTGATCTTTGGTTGTAATATTGTAATTAATGGTATTGTTCGCGATATCCCCACCAATATTCACTTTATTTAAAGCGAAGCTCGAACTTTTTAATGCCGCCACATTAAGATTATATTGTAGTGCATCATTATCATTGGTAACCTTCAATGAAGCATTATCAATAGAGTTTTCACCATATAATACCTCAGGAATTTTTCCATCGATTTCTATTTTATGTGAATCGGCATTGTAGTTTCCTACTAAATTAATGGTTTCAAAGCTTTTCAGATCCGGAACAAACTTTCTGATCAGATCATCGTTTTTAATTTTTGCATTGAACGTGAAAAATTGTCCGGCATCAATCTTCTGAGTTTTATCCGGTTTTTGAAACTGATAATATTGATTAATAGTCTGGGCTAAAGATCCGAAAATCTGGGTTAGTTTATACTTACCTCTCAGTTCTACATCAGCAATCTGAGAATTGAAAACAATATTTGTGGAATCATTGGTAGATGATGCCTCTAGGTGAACTTCCTGGATTGGATAGACTTCTTTAGTATCTGAAAAAGCAAAGTTCTGAAGATTTAAGTAACCATTCAAATGATCAGGATCAAGATTCGTGAAATCTCCATCGATTTTTCCTCCGATGATCATTTGTTTATCATAGAAACCTAGTTTGTTCAGGTCTAATTTGATGATATCACCATTAAGCTTTACCGTAGGATTTTTCTCATCATAAACTCCGGATGCTGTTAATTGAAGATTGGCATTCGGGTCTTTTGAATTCAAAACAATATGATAAACACCATTATTGATTTTTCCGGTCAAATTCATATTGCGGTACTGATAGCCTTTGTACACTGCAGAAGCGACATGTCCTTTAATATCAGCATTGGCCTTTTTGAAATCGAAACTTTCCCCTTTAGCTGAAATTTGTGCTGTTATCGGTCCAATATCTTTATTCTGAATAATTTTTCCAACCTGAATGCCTTGAAGATTGGCTTTCACATCATACAATTCCCGATTCTTTCTGCGCATATCCACATCAGCAATAATAGCAGCATTTCCAAGGGTTGAATAAAGATTAAGATTGGTATTCACCACTTTTGTTGTACCCTTCGCAGTTCCTTTTACACTGAAATTGGAAGGAAGCGAAATATTGGAAGGAATAGTATTTTTAGGAACTAAATTATATATCGTTTTTGCAGATGATGAGAATTCTCCGATTTTCAGATCATAATACAACTGATCAGGATTCATTGCATTTTTGATTCTTCCTGACGCTGCAAGTCTAAGCTGATCCAGACCTGAAAGTTTAAAATTCTGAATCAACAAATCATTAACGCTTCCTTTCACATTTGCATTTACACTAAGAATGCCATTAGGGTATTTGTTGAATGGAACCGTATTTCTTAGAGTAGGAACCAGGTTTAAAATATCTGCAAAACCTACTTTGGAATCTTTAATATTGGCAGAGATTCTTACGGCTCCAAGATTTGAAGTAAGTTGTTCAATAGAATTGTATTGTAGAATAACTTCATCCCTTAAAACCGTTTTAGGAGTTTGTAAATACAAATCTTTAAGATAAGCTTCCTTTTCTCCGTAAACAAAATCAGTGTTGAATTTTTGAATATTCAACCCTCTGCTTTCCTGGATTTCAGCAGTATTTACAGTTCCAGCAAAAGTGTTATTTTCCATTTTGAAGTTTCTGACTTCTACATTCATTTTGGAAAAATTCAGATGGTTGAAATCCATTCCCTGTTTGGTAGGAGCGATAGCCGTATTATTATAGGCAACCTTTACATCATTAAGGATCAGCTTTGTTAAAAGCAGTTTCATCGCTTTTTCTGAGGTGGTTGACGGCTTAGGTTCTTCTTTTGAGTTTTTAGGATTGGCATCCTGAGCAGGCAGATAAAGGTTAGCATTAATATCTGCTCCTGAGAGAATAAGATTCCCAATGTTGTAAGAATTATTATCTAAATCGAGTTTATTAACCTTAGTACTGAGTTCTTTAAAAATAACTTTTGCAAAAGTTTTAGTATTGTCATCTCCATAATCAATGTCAAAATTGGTCAGCTTTATCCCTCTCAATCCAATATTCATTGTCTCCTTTTTATTAAGAGAATCTACTTTCTTTTCAACTTTTTTAGAAACCTCTTTTACAAGATCCTGCTTCAGCTTTAACTTTAAACCGTCAAGATTAATGTCATTGACAGCATAAGTATTTTTAGTCAAATCAAAGGTTTTTACCCTTGTATCAAAAGACTTAAAGTATAGTTTTATATCGTTCCCAGATTGCTGATCATTAAAAGTAACTCCAATGTCTTTCAGCTTGATTTTGTCAAGTGAAATAATAAAGGGCTTGGAAGGACTTTCCTCTTTATCTGATGTTGCAAAAGCATCAATAATGTAATCAAAATTAAACTTCCCGTCAGGTTTTCTCACGACATTAGCCTGAACACCCTCCAGGTCTACAGAAGTAATATCTGCCGTAGAATTGATAAGCTTAAGCATATTTAATCCTACGTCTAGTTTTTTAACCGCAAGAAGTGTGTCAATATTTTGCCCCTTTAAATAAAGATTTTCCATAACAAGACTGTTAGGGAACCCTACGTAAACTCTTTCGAGGCTAACTTTTGTTTTGATTTTTTTTTCTAGATAGACAACTAGTTTGTCTTTGATGAAGTTTTGAACTGCCGGAAGTCTCAGGCTTAATATAAGGAGGGTAAAGAATACCAATATCGATATTAAGGTAATAACAATACGCCTCAGGAGTTTTCTTTTATTAATTTTTAGTTTCAAATGTGGTAGGGTTTAGAACAAAGATAATAATACTATTTAAAAAATTACCCGATGTGGTACCCTTTTGAGAATGCAAAAATCCTGCCTTGACTGCCATTTATGGAATTTTAGTTTAGTCGAAGTCAAGTGAATTAGTTGAGACGACAGCCAAAGCAGGGATTTGTTAGTTGTTTTAAAAAGCCCCCTTTTTATTCATTTTTCACGTATGAAAAGGTATTAGGAAAATGAAATTTAATGTTAGTTAGTGAAAAGGGGGCACACATAGTTGATATGTTTAAAGTGATTTTTATTCGTTAGTATTTTCCCATTGTACTTCCTGTCCCTGAGGAGCGGCTCCGCCCTGAGCTTCGGTAATAGGGTTCGTTTCCTGATTGATGTGATACACATACGCTGCAATTTTTTCAGCATCTCTTCCCGTAATAGTCCCGTCCTTGATGAAAGGTCTCATCGTAGGATTATTAGGAGAGCCGTTGTCAAGCATCCAAAAAACATTTTTAAATAAACTTTTTTCCTGGATATTGATCCAGTGGGTATCGGTAAGATTGGGGCCGATTCCTCCTTTTCCGCCATCTCCGTGACAGGTCACGCAGTTGGTTTTAAAGAGTTGTTCTCCTTCAGTTATATTATCGGCACTGTATTTTGCGGTTTCCAGGTTGATAGGTGGAGCACTTTTCTCATACTCAGCAATTGAAGCGAGTATCTTTTTGGCTTCTTTATCATATTCTACATCCGGATGGGCATAATCAGTAAAAGCAAAAGCAGTCAAATAAACAGCGCAGAAAATAATTCCAAAATAAAATAATCCAATCCACCATTTGGGTAAAGAATTATCAAGCTCGGTGATGCCGTCAAAACCATGATCAATAATAATATCTTTTTCCTCCGTTGAAGATTGTTTCTTAAAAGCAGAATTCCATAATTTTTGAAAATAAGGAATGTTCTTTTCTTCAAGATATTCTTTTCTCTCTTTTTCATTTAATCTGCTGAACTTTTCATTTTCAACCAGATCTCCTATTGAATTCATGATGAGAAGGAGGATCGTTGTAATTAATAATAGAGCCCAGAAGAATGGAGATGTAAAATAACCTGAATCCTGAGCGAACATCTCGAACGCCATGATGGTTAAGCCTATAGTAACAATAATATATATTGAAATGGGGGTTCTCGTTTTCATTTTACATACATTTTTAATAATTAATCTGCGCTGGCTGTTTTAATATCAGTGGTTTTGATATCTGTTCCCAACCTTTGAAGGTAAGCGATCATAGCAATGATTTCCCTCTGTTCTAAAGGCACGAACGATGTTCCTTTGGTGATTTTATCTTTTTCAACCTGATCTTTTACGTCAGTGGCTTCAGAATAGATTCTTTTGACAATGGCTTTTGATTGATGATCTGCCCATTGATTAGCTGAATCTATTTCAGCTTTTGTGTAAGGGATATCAAAAGCATTTTTCATTAATTTCATCTTATTAACCATTTCTGAACGATCAAGCTTATTGGTAATCAGCCATGGAAAGCGGGGCATAATAGATCCTGCAGAAGTAATTCTTGGGTTATACATGTGTTTAAAGTGCCATGAATCCGGATTTCGGCTTCCTTCCCGATGAAGATCCGGTCCCGTTCTCTTTGATCCCCATAAAAATGGTCTGTCGTAAACAAACTCGCCGGCTTTTGAATATTGTCCGTTTTTACCATCAAATCGCATCACTTCATCACGGAAGGGTCTGATCATTTGAGAATGACAGGAGTTGCAGCCTTCACGGATATAAAGATCTCTACCTTCCAGCTCTAACGGAGAATAAGGTTTTACAGCGGTAATTTGTGGTAAATTACTTTTTATAGTAAGTGTGGGAACGATTTCTACCAACCCTCCTATAGATACCGCTACAAAAGCTAATATGGATAGAAGTTTTGGGGTTCTTTCAAGCCACAGGTGTGCTCCTTCTCCTTCTTTTCTCTGGCTTCCGATATTGGCTAAAGCAGGAGCCTCTGCCGGAACTTCTTTCTGGAATGAACCTATTTTAATAGTTTTAAAAACATTGATAACCATGAGTATTGCTCCTGAAAGATAAAGTATACCTCCTGCGAATCTCATTTTAAAATAAGGAATAATTGCAGTAACCGTATCCAGCCAGTTTTTCCATAATAATGTTCCGTCCGGGTTAAACTGTTTCCACATCAAACCTTGGGTAAATCCGGAAATATACATAGGAACAGCATAGAAAATAATTCCTAAAGTACCCAGCCAGAAATGCCAGTTAGCCATTTTTTTAGACCAGAGTTCAGTTCTCCACATGATCGGAACCAGATAGTAGATTACTCCGAATGCCATAAACCCATTCCAGCCAAGAGCTCCTAAATGTACGTGACCAATAACCCAGTCCGTATAGTGGCCTATTTTATTCAGAGATTTTGTTGCTAAAAGTGGTCCTTCAAAAGTCGCCATTCCATAACACGTAACTGCTACGACAAAAAATTTAAGAATAGGATTTTCTCTTACTTTGTCCCAGGAACCTCTTAGCGTAAGAAGACCGTTAAGCATCCCACCCCAGGATGGTGCAATAAGCATAATAGAGAATCCTGTCCCTACAGCCTGAGCCCATGCAGGAAGAGCGGTGTATTGAAGATGATGCGGCCCTGCCCACAGGTACACAAATATCAGTGACCAGAAGTGAATAATTGAAAGCTTATAAGAGAAAACAGGCCGGTTGGCCGCTTTAGGCATGAAATAGTACATCAATCCTAAAACCGGGGTTGTTAATACGAATGCAACCGCATTATGGCCATACCACCATTGTACAAGAGCATCTTTTACTCCGGCATAAGCAGAATAGGATTTCCAGCTTGTAAATGATAGAGGTACTTCAAGGTTGTTGAAAATGTGAAGCATTGCCACTGCAATCCATGTGGCCATATAAAACCAGATGGCAACATATAAATGTCTGACCCTTCTTCTGGCAATCGTTCCAAACATATTAATTCCAAAAACAATCCAGGAGAACGCAATTAAAATATCAATTGGCCATTCGTGCTCGGCATACTCTTTTGAGGTATTGATTCCCATTAAGAATGTAATCACAACACTGATGATCATGATCTGCCATGACCAGAAATGGATCCATGATAGTGTGTCGCTATACATTCTGGTTTTTAATAATCGTTGCATACTATAGTAAGCACCGCAGAAAAATGAATTACAAACAAAAGCAAAAATCACGGCACTGGTATGTAACATTCTGATCCTTCCGAATCCCATTGCTCCCTGAGTATTGATCAATCCCTGGATGTTTCCGCTTCGTAAGCTTTGAATGGTGGTATCGTCAGTTCCAAATAAAAATTCAGGCAATTCAGGGTAGAAAAGCATTAATGCTGCTGTCAGTCCCAGTAGAAATCCTACCAGCCCGAATACAATAGTAGCATAGAGGAATGCTTTGACAATAGTATTGTCATAATTAAATTTTTGCGTCTCCATAATTCCAAAAGTTGTTGTACAGAAATGATCATTATTACCAGGCAGCTTTTACAGCTAAATCCCGTTAAGAAATAAATATCATGTAACGTGTATAATGTTTTGCCAAAGGTATTTATTAACTTTGTTTGAGTCTAGTAGATAACCTTCTAAACTATACTGAAAACTACTAAAAACAAGCACAATGAAAATATGTGGTCAAAATATAAGAAAAGTCCGAAGGAGTAAAGATTTTACACAGGAATATATGGCATTTGAAATGGGTATTTCTCAAAAGGCTTATTCTGATATTGAAAACTCTAAAGTTAAAATCAACTTAGATATTCTGACGAAAATTTCCACTATCTTAGAAATTAAACCTTCAGATATCTGCAGTATTTCTCATAAGTGCGGAACCAATGATTATGAAGATAAATATACTGACCTTATCAACTATATGAAGCAAAATAATATTCCGATTCCGGAAGAATATATTTGATTCTGGCCGGTATTTCCTTTTTTTATTTTTATAAAATTCTTTAATGCTTAATAAATTGAATGTTGAACTTCGTTTATACAAGGGAATTTATGTGAAGTTTTTATATATTTAGCAAATAATTCATTCTATGAGCAACGAGAATAAAACTGAACAAAACACTGAACAAAATACATCTTTAGTTAGAGGATTAACCAACCGACATATTCAATTAATTGCTCTTGGGGGTGCCATTGGGACAGGACTGTTTCTGGGAATAGGTCCGGCTGCAGTTTTAGCAGGTCCATCAGTTATTTTAGGGTACGCTTTAGCAGGAATTATTGCATTCTTTATTATGCGCCAGCTTGGCGAAATGGTAGTTCAAGAGCCGGTGTCTGGTAGTTTTAGTTATTTTGCTTATAAGTATTGGGGGAATTTTCCTGGATTTGCTTCCGGCTGGAATTACTGGATTCTTTACATACTGGTAAGTATGGCGGAGCTTACGGCTATTGGGCATTATATTCACTTCTGGTGGCCTGAAATCCCACTTTGGGTCTCTAGTTTATTCTTTTTTATATTGATCAATGCGTTGAATCTTGCCTCCGTAAAAGTATATGGAGAAACCGAATTTTGGTTTTCAATTATCAAGGTAGTAGCCATTATCGCTATGATTATTTTCGGTATTTATCTTTTGATAAGCGGAACCGGAGGAGACAAAGCGAGTATTCAGAATTTATGGAATGACGGTGGTTTTTTTCCAAAAGGTCTATTTAATAAAAATGAAAATGGTTATACGGGACTCTTTGCAGCAATGGCCATGATTATGTTTTCCTTTGGAGGACTTGAATTAATCGGGATTACTGCTGCGGAAGCTAAAAGTCCGGAGAAAACTATACCTAAAGCGACCAATCAGGTTATTTACAGAATCCTGATATTTTATGTAGGAGCTCTTGTTATCTTATTTGCACTAAGTCCATGGAGAGATATAACAGAGGGGTCAAGTCCTTTTGTTATGGTTTTTCAGAACCTGAACGGTTTCGCATTTACGATTTTAGGAAAAACAATTCACTTCAATTCTTTAATTGCGAATGTCCTTAATCTTATTGTTTTAACAGCTGCCTTGTCAGTATATAACAGCAGTGTTTATAGTAACAGCAGAATGCTTTTCGGATTAGCTCAACAGGGGAATGCTCCCAAAGGCTTAATGAAGCTCAATAAAAATCATGTGCCTACCAATGCGATTCTTGTTTCGTCTTGTTTTGCAGGTATTTGTATTATCATCAATAAATTAATTCCGGAAAAAGCTTTTGAATACTTAATGGCCTTGGTGGTATCCACGCTTATTATCAATTGGCTGATGATTTGTTATACCCATCTTAAATTCAGAAAAACAAAAGATGCGGAAGGGACCAAAACAAAATTTCCTTCCTTATTCTATCCGATATCCAATTATATTTGTATTCTGTTTTTGTTGACGATCTTAGTATTAATGTGTATGACAGGAATGGAGATTCAGGTAATTCTGATTCCGGTATGGTTAGCTTTTCTGTTTTTAATGTATAAATTATATAAACCTAATTAAAGCTATTGATAAGGCTTTCTTCTGAAATAGTTTTTTAGGATTATTTGACGTTGTCAGTAACTTAATAAAATTGAGATCGATGAATACTAATTTTGGAGAGATCCAGAAAATAGTCGACCTTATAGAGGAAAACTTTGATAGGGAAATTACTGCTTTTGAAATCGAAAGTATGTCTCATTATTCCTACCGAAACTTTCAGAGGATATTCTTTAAAATTTTTAATGAAACCATTTCCGGATTTCAAAAACGGTTGCGTCTGGAAAATGCGTATAAAAAATTAATTTATACCACAGATAAAATTTCTGATATTGCCTGGCAGGTAGGTTATTTTAATGTCCAGTCTTTCTCTAAAGCATTCAGACAACAATATCATATTTCCCCGGCATCAGCGAGAAAGAATAAGCAGAATGTATTTAGTGAATTTATAGAAAGTAATACTACTGATCTGTTATATGAAATCAAGTATAAGGATCCTGTATCTGTCTATTGTCAGTTTATCAAGGCTAAAGATTACAATAACCAGGAAATTAACGACCTGTGGGAACGGATTGAAGATCAAAACGGGGTTTCGGTTTCTTCTTATGGAATTATAAGAGATCAGCCGCTTATTACAAGCTGGTCCCATTGTAGATATGGCGCTGCAGTAGGTGAGTTGTCGCAGGGGGTATCCGGATTTCAAAAGAAAGAGATTTTTGGAGGTAAATATATCAGGTTTACCCATACGGGGCCATTTGAAAATATTCTGGAAACCTACCGTACTTTTTATCGTCTCTGGTTATCAGAGCCATTTTCTATGCTTGATAATTCTGATGTAATAGAAGAATATCTTCAGTCTGAAACGGGAGAAATGATTACCCATATTTATTTCCCGGTGTATTCATAAGATTGTCCTTTTAGGACAATTTTTGTTTTTCTCAAAGTCTAATTTTGCCAAAGTAATCCTCATAAAGACGGAATTACTTATAGAATTTTAGAAACAACATTAATGAAAAGAATACTATTTCCCGTTCTGCTGCTATTTTCATCTTATGCAACCGCTCAGGTTTCGGTTCAGGGATACGCAGGAACTAAGCAGGCTGAATTATTAGGGATTTTTGATAAAGATTTTAAAACCAGATGGAACTATTTTGCTTCCGGAACTGTTTTTTATGAATATGACTCTAAGAAAGTAAATGCAGAAGTTTATCAGAACCTTAATTATTATATAGGAAAAAACTGGGGTGTTTCTGCGGGAGTTTATGTTTCAAAAGAAGATATTATGCCATCTTTGGGATTAGCATTCATTAAAGAAAAAGGTAATTTCGGGATTAATTTATTTCCGGCGCTTACTTATTCTTTTGATACCAGAAAAATGGGATTAGGGCTTTATACATTAATGGAATATACCCCTAAAATTAATGAACGTTTTAATTTATACACCATGTTGATTGTAGAGTCTGACTTTAGCTTTAAAGAACATCAGAATAGCAGTCAGGTTGTAAGACTGGGTGTTGAGACCCGGAAAAAGATGCAGTTCGGGATAGGAAGTACCATTTCTCAGACCGGGAGTAATTTTGAGACGGGAATTGACTTTGGAATATTTATAGGAAAGAAATTTTAAATAGCATGAATAATAAATTTTTCACATTTTTTGTAACATTAAGTTCAATATTTTGTATGTCACAGACTTATCACTTTCCGGAAGAATCTTTACCTCATGAAGGTACCTGGCTTCAGTGGCCACACCATTACCAACATGGGGTTACGTATAGAAAAAGGGTCGAACAAACCTGGATCGATATGACTAAAGCATTGCAAGCCAATGAAAAGGTTCATATTATTGCTTACGACGCTACGGAGAAGAAAAGGATTATAGATGTTTTAGAACAAAATGCGGTTCCTTTAAAGAATATTGATTTTAAGATTTATCCTACCGATGATGTATGGGTAAGAGATAACGGTCCTATTTTCGTCAAAGATGGACAAGGACGAGTTTTGATTGAAGATTGGGGTTTTAATGGTTGGGGTGAAAAGTTTGATTTTGAAAACTGTGACAAGATTCCACAACGTATCGGAAAAGATTTAGGAATAAAAGTAATTAATCTCAATGACGAAATGGTTAATGAGGGAGGTGCTGTAGAAACTGATGGGAATGGAGTTTTAATGGCTTGTAAAAGTTCTGTTATCAGTCAGAAAAAAGGAGCTGTCCGAAATAAAGGGATAACGCAGAATGAGGCTGAGGATATGTTTAAAACTTACTATGGAGTATCGAAAGTCATCTGGTTGGACGGCATTACAGGTCTTGATGTGACAGATATGCATATTGACGGATTCATGAAATTTATTGACCATAATACCATGATCACTATGGACGAAGATGAATTACTGGATATGGGACTTTCTGATAAGGATATCAATACCCTTTATACGGCAACCAATGTTGATGGGAAAGTATATAAAAAAGTCTATGTCCCTGCTACAAAAAATAAAGTAAAAACAGCCTATGGAAAACAATTGGATGAGAAAGGGTCATATGTCAATTATTACGTAGCCAACAATGTTGTTCTTGTTCCTAATTATGGTGACCCTAATGATAAAATTGCCAATAAAATTATCCAGGAACAATATCTGGATAGAAAAGTAATAGGAATTGATGTCAGAAACTTATATGAAAATGGCGGGATGGTACATTGTGTAACACAACAGCAGCCTGTTGGAAGTCTAATGAATTAGAATGTTATCCTGATTTTGAAAATATAAAGAGTTAATAGAACGCTTTGATTTAATAACAAAGTATGATTGGTATTCACTGATCATACTTTTATTATTTTAGGGAATTAAAAAAACCACCCTTAAAAGGATGGTTTGTAGACCCACAGGGATTCGAACCCCGACTGACGGTACCAAAAACCGGAGTGCTACCGTTACACTATAGGTCTGTGTTATTTTGGTGATGCAAATTTAAAGCTTTTTTCTATACATACAAGAACTTTTTAAACTTTTTTTTACATTTACATCACTTTTTATTTGCAGGAAACATGGTCATAGACTTCAATAATCTCAAAATTAATAATTTACATCCACAGACTGAATTTGAAAAAAAAGTCATTCTTTTTTTAGAAAAATGGATGTCTGATTCAAAAACGGTGGAGGTCCAGACTTCCGGGTCAACAGGAGTACCAAAAATTTTCGAAATCGAAAAGAAGAAAATGGTCAATTCTGCGGTAATGACCTGTAATTTTCTGGGACTGAAAGAAGGGGACACAGCACTATTATGCCTGCCGGTAGAGTATATTTCCGGTAAGATGATGATTGTGCGCTCAATAGAACGAAAAATGAAGTTGATTGTTGCTGATCCTTCCTTAAAACCGGTTAAGGGTTTGGAAATGAATATTAATTTTTGTGCTATGACACCATTGCAGGTTGAAAACTCATTGGAAAAGTTGCCTCTTATCCAGAATCTTATTATTGGTGGTGCTGCAGTATCGGAGAGCCTTAAGAAAAGAATTGTACATTTGGATACTCACATTTATGAAACTTATGGGATGTCGGAAACACTTTCCCATATTGCTTTAAAGCAAATTACTCCTAAAGCTGAGCATTATTTCACAGCTTTTGAAAATGTTTCCATCTCTAAAGATGAGCGTGGCTGTCTAAGGGTTTTTGCGCCCAATGTTAATGATGAGGTATTGCAAACTAATGACTTAGTTGATATCAAGGATGGGAATCAGTTCAGGTTTTTGGGGAGAATTGATCATGTGATTAATTCAGGCGGGGCTAAAATATTCCCTGAAGAATTAGAAAACCTAGTGAAAAACAAAATTTCGAATGAAGTCGTCTTTTTAGGATTAGAAGATGAAAGGTTAGGACAAAAACTGGTTTTGGTTATTGAAGGTCAACAATCTGATGAGGTTTTGCAAAAGGTGTCGGAAATTCAATTTGATAAAAATTTCCATAAACCTAAAAAAATCATTTTTATTGATGAAATCCCAAGAACGCCTAACGGTAAAGTAAGTCGTATTGAATTAAGGAAAAAAATAGATAACAGCTTATAACATTATAACTAAGCCATGAAAGATTTTTCAAAAGAACTCAGTTTCAAAACTTCCCGTAGCAGTGGGGCGGGAGGACAAAATGTAAATAAAGTTGAAACCGCTGTTACTGTACTTTGGAATGTTTCTGAGTCTGAATTTTTTAATGATGATGAAAAAGACCTGATTCAGTTTAAACTAAAAAACCGAATCAATGCTGAAGGTGTTTTATTTTTATCGGTTTCCGAGAGCAGAACTCAACTGATGAATAAAAACATGGCTATTGAAAAAATAATAGAGATTGTAAATAAAGCTTTAATAATTCCTAAAAAAAGAATAAAAACGAAGCCATCGAAAACACAAAAGCAAAAAAGGCTGGATACTAAAAAGAAACTGTCTGATAAAAAGGAAAATAGAAGATTTAAATTTTAGTTGATCTGTTCGGAAAAAGTGCTACTTTTGCCGAAATCTAAAAAATAAATGATAAAAAAAATTACACTTTTAGGGATGTTTTCTATTTCAATAATGTCCCTTGCTCAGCAAAAGTTTTCAATTATTCCATCTGTTGGATATGCGTGGAGAACAGGTAAAACTCCAGCTAATTTATCAAGAGAAGTGAGTAATCATGTTAAAGGCTTGAAAAGCGGACTGAATTTTGACATTTCAGCATACTACCACTTGAAAGGAAATACTGCCCTTGGACTAAAATACTCTCATTTTACTGCATCTAGTAATTCAGACTTCAGAGTTCGAAATGATAATGGGCAAACTTTTTATGTAAATTTAAACACAAGAGATAATATTAGCTTTGTTGGACCATCGTTTATGTATTCAAATTTTAATGATGAATCGAGACATAAGCTATATTTTGATATAGCATTAGGGGTAATTTCTTATAGCTCGAATACAAATGGGATGAAAATTACGGGTTCAAACTTAGGTATGGATACCAATGTTGGATATCAGTATGCAATAACAAAGAATTTTTCGATCGGTCCTAAATTTGGGTTTACAGCCGGTACATTGAGCCGTGTGAAAATGAATGGTACATCCATGGATCTTGGAGATAATCAAAAAGAGAGCTTACACAGAGTTTCTCTAAGTGCAGCCGCTGCATTCCGATTTTAAGTTTTATCTTTGCAAAAATCAAAATAATGAACAAGCCAATTTCTGAGTTTATAGAAAAATATTACCTGCACTTTAATGCAGCTGCATTGGTGGATGCATCAAAAGGTTATGTTGCACATCTTAAAGATGGAGGGAAAATGATGGTAACTTTAGCAGGAGCAATGTCAACTGCAGAGTTAGGAAAAATTTTTGCAGAGATGATCCGTCAGGACAAAGTAGATTTTATTTCTTGTACAGGGGCCAATCTTGAAGAAGACTTAATGAATCTTGTAGCGCATTCTCACTATGAAAGAGTTCCGCATTACAGAGATCTTACAGCACAAGATGAATGGGATTTATTGGAAAGAGGTTTAAACAGAGTTACCGATACATGTATTCCTGAAGAAGAAGCTTTCAGAAGATTACAAAAGCATATCGTAGATATCTGGAAAGATGCTGAAGCTAAAGGAGAAAGATATTTTCCACATGAGTATATGTATAAAATGATTCTTTCAGGAGTTTTAGAACAATATTATGAGATCCCGAGAGAGAACTCATGGATGATTGCTGCAGCAGAGAAAAACCTTCCGATAGTAGTTCCTGGATGGGAAGATTCTACTATGGGTAATATCTTTGCTTCATACTGTATCAAAGGAGAGCTTAAAGCTTCTACTATGAAATCAGGAATTGAGTATATGATGTATCTTGCAGATTGGTATACTAAAAACTCTGCTGGAAAAGGAGTAGGGTTCTTCCAGATCGGTGGAGGGATTGCCGGAGATTTCCCAATTTGTGTGGTACCTATGTTGTATCAGGATATGGAAATGCATGACATTCCTTTCTGGTCTTATTTCTGCCAGATTTCAGATTCTACAACTTCTTATGGTTCATATTCGGGAGCAGTTCCAAATGAAAAAATCACATGGGGTAAATTGGATATCACAACGCCGAAATTTATCGTTGAAAGTGATGCTACTATCTGTGCTCCATTGATGTTCTCTTATATTCTGGAGAATTCTTAAAATAATATTCTCACTACTTACTAGAGGAAAAATAATAACAAACGCCTCATTTTTTGAGGCGTTTGTTTATGGAATACCTGTTTAAACAGCGAGGGGAATAAATAAAGCATCTCGCCCAGATTTCGGAGATCAGGCAGGTTATAAGTATGTGTATGTTTAAGTTAAGCCCAATAACGAACGTGATAATCAGTAGGAGAAATAAAGAAAAATCCCTAATCCATAGAATTAACCAGGACAAAATATCTGTAGGCTAAAATACCCTTTTGTACTTTAGTCAATGAACTTGGATCTTTATCACTTAGCTTGGGTAAAATCACTTTATTGATTTTATTCAATGCCCGGAAGAATGATTTTTTCATAACTTTATATTTTTAATGAGAAACATCATTGAGCTATTGATCATCCAAAAATGGTGCAAATCATTATTCCTATGCAAAATTTTTTAATATATGGACGAAATTTTCAAACAACAGGTTTATGAAATTGCGAAACTGATTCCTAAGGGACGTGTTTCCACCTATGGAGCAATTGCTAAAGCGGTAGGGTATCCCAATCATTCCAGGCATGTAGGAAAGGCAATGGGAGGTTGCCCTAAGGATGTTCCGGCTCACCGCGTAATTTCCAGTTCCGGAACTTTATCTGTAAAAGAATTTCAACCCAAACTTGAAGCAGAGGGGGTTGTTGTTGAAAATTTTAGAATTAAGAATTTCAAAAAGCTTTTTTGGGATCCTTTGAGTGAATTGTAAACTTACTTTTTTCCTTTTAAGCTTCTTATCTCTTCATTTAGCTTCTGGTTTTCCACCTTTAATAAAGAAATATATTCCTGAAGGTTTTCTACAATAGACAGAGGTACTGTACTGTTATTATATTGATAAACACCAGATGCTGAACTGTCGTTAAATACAGGATGGTCATTATTAACAACGATTGAAGCTTCATCCTCTTCATAAATCTCTTCCATCGTAACATCTAAGAAATTAGCTATTTTTTCCCATTCAGCTCTTACGATTTTTACATCTCCGCTTTCCTTTCTGCTGTAGTTGGAGACATCAGTAGCAATGATATCAGCAATCTGCTGTTGAGTATATCCCTTTCTCTTTCTAATTGAACGTAGCTTTTCTTTTTGCATCTCACATTTTTATACAAATATGCAAAAAAAATATACAAATTGTATTGTTGTACACTAAAAACGCAAGAAATATACAATAGAATTATGCATTAGCAGAGTCATCTCTTTTTTAGTTTTGGAACACAACCAAAAAAACAACAACGCAATGAAAAAATTATTATTAGTAGCAGCCATAGGGGTTGCCGGATTTATGAGTGCTAATGTTTCAACTAAAAGTGACATTAAATTAAAAGAAAGTACAGCCAGTGAAAGACAACTATATTTATTAGCTAGGGATTGGAAAATAGAATATGGTTATGGAGATAATGGAAGCGGCTGTTTAGTGTACGGACGTTATCTGACAGGTGATAATGGGGAAACCATTTTTATCGCCTGTGGAAGATGTGTAGGGTTTGCTGAGATTTGTCCACCGGAAGGGGGAGCATTTGCTTAATACTGTAATAGATATAGGATGAGATGTATTTTATTTTTATGCTTGGTTATGAGTTGTAGCAATGCTCGTGGAATTAAAGAAAAGGATTATAGTAATTATTCATATGATTATTATAAAAGGCAAATAAGCAATTCTAAAAATAACGAGAGAATTAGTGTTTTTATTAATGGTAAGCTATCTACTATGGAGAAATTTCAGGAGCTTACCTCAAAAGATAAAATTAAAAATTTTGAAGTTATTAAAGATAGCACCAAAATAAAAGCAATGAATTATCCTTATGATAAAGTAAAAGCTTTAATATTTGCAACCAAAAAATGATTAATACGGCTATTTCAGAGGCATGGAGGATTTGATGTTCTACTTTGTGTTTACTCTTCTCAAAAGCTCTTATCTTTCTTTGCTTTTGAGATAGCTATTTTACAATTGGAAATTATACATAGACATGATGAAAAAGATATATTGCGGGATACTACTTCTTAATTTTTTAGTGTTTTTTGCACAGAAAATTTCTTTTAAATCGGATATACAAATTATTTATGATTTAGAATTTAGGTCAGATTCGACACAAGCTGTAAAAAGTAATGAAACGCTGTGTTTGTATATTGGTGAAAAGCGATCTGTTTTTCAGGCCGAAAAGAAATATAAAGTAGATTCCATAGTTGCCAGTCAAAAAGTTACGATACTCCCTTCCAAACCTATGTTTAGGGTTAATAATGTAATCTTTAAAAATTTAAAAAAATCACAGCTTACTTTTAGTGAAGCAATAGATAAGATTGTTTTTGGTTATGAGGAGCCGCTGGATATGAAGTGGAAGTTAGGAACTGATAAAAAAACGATTTTGACTTACGAATGTTATAAGGCTGAAACTACATTTCGTGGAAGAAACTATACGGTTTGGTATACCAAGGATATTGCAATCCCTGATGGTCCCTATAAGTTTGCCGGCTTACCGGGGTTAATTCTGGAAGTATATGATGATAAAGATAATTTTCATTATAAATTATTACAAATAATCAATCGTCCGAAAGAAATTTTATACAATACGAATATCCGTTTAGTAGATAGAAAAAAATTGTTAGAATCTAAAATTAGCCACGCTCAGAAAGATTTAAAAACTGTAATTAGATTCAACCCTATTGAAAAGACAGTTAATTTATAAAATAGAGTATTTGATAAGAAAATAGGTGTTTTTCATTTAGAATATAATTTTAATAATAATGTTGGTAATGTTGATTCTGATCCTTATGGTAAGGAAAGGATAATGAAAAAGCGGTATAGATCATCTACACCGCTTTGATTATATTATTTTTCAAGCTGTTTGTAGCTTCTTTGAATAAAATCAGTAAGGTCTTTTCCTTTCAGTAGGTTCTGAGAAAGCTTAGCCAGATCCAAAGCATATTTGATAAGGCTTTCTTTTTCTTCTGTATTGTCTGTTTTTAAAATTTGGTTCGCAAATTCACTATTGGAGTTGACTACCAAATTATACATTTCAGGGAAGCTTCCCATTCCAAACATTCCGCCTCCGCCGGTAGCCTGCATATCTTTCATTCTACGCATGAACTCTGGCTGTGTGATTGTAAACGGAGCATCGTTGCTGTCCAGGTCTTCAAGCTGTACAGTAAATTTAGTATCATTAATGGTTTCCTCTACGTTCTTTTTTAATGATTCCTTTTCAGTGTCATTTAGCTTAGAAATGACAGGCTCATCCTTTTTAATCAGGTTGTTAACATGATCTGCATCTACTCTTACGAAAGAGATTTTCTCTTTAGAACCTTCCAGTTTTTGGATCACATGAGGAATAATAGGAGAATCTAAAAGAAGAACTTCATAGCCTTTCTCTTTTGCAGACTGGATATAGCTGTGCTGCTCGTCAGCATTAGATGCATAAAGAATGATCAGGTTACCGTCTTTATCTGTCTGTGTTGGCTTGATTTTGTCTGTCAACTCATTCCATAAGAAGTATTTTCCGTCAACAGTAGGGTATAAAGCAAACTTGTCTGATTTTTCATAGAACTTCTCTTCGGAAATCATTCCGTACTCAATGACAATTTTGATATCATTCCACTTTTTCTCAAAATCTTCACGATTCTCATTGATCAGTGAAGCCATTTTATCTGCTACTTTTTTGGTGATGTAAGAAGATATTTTCTTTACTGCACCATCTGCCTGTAAGTAAGAACGGGAAACATTCAGCGGGATGTCCGGAGAATCAATTACACCTCGAAGAAGCATAAGGAAATCAGGTACGATTCCTTTGACTTCATCCGTCACAAATACCTGATTTTGATAAAGCTGAATTTTATCTTTTTCGATATTCAGATTGTTACCCAGTTTAGGGAAGAATAAAATCCCCGTAAGATTAAATGGATAATCTACATTCAGGTGAATATTAAATAAAGGCTCTTCAAACTGCATAGGATACAGCTCATGATAGAACTTTATATAATCCTCACTGGTAAGATCGCTTGGTGCAATAGTCCATGCCGGATCCGGATTATTGATGATGTTATCTATTTCTTCCGTTTCTGCAACAGTACCTTCCGGTGCGTCTTCCGGCAATGGAAGAGTATGAGTTTTGGTTCCGAATTTAATCGGAACAGGCATAAATTTATTATACTTTAAAAGTAATTCTCTAATTTTTGATTCTTCCAGGAACTCTGTAGAATCTTCAGCAATATGAAGAATGATTTCAGTTCCTCTATCAGTTTTATCTGCTTCTTCCAGGGTAAACTGTGGACTTCCATCACATGTCCAGCGAACAGCAGTGGATCCTTCACGATAAGATTTGGTAAGGATTTCCACTTTTTCGGCAACCATAAATGCGGAATAAAATCCTAATCCGAAATGTCCGATAATCCCTGAATCTTTTGCCGAATCTTTATATTTTTCCAAGAACTCTTCAGCTCCGGAAAAAGCGACCTGGTTAATATATTTTTCAACCTCTTCTGCAGTCATCCCGATTCCTTGGTCAATGATGCGGATAGTTTTCTCATCTTTATTAACCTGTACTTCGATCTTAGGATTTCCGTACTCTACTTTTGCCTCACCAATACTTGTTAAGTGTTTTAATTTTAAAGTGGCATCAGTGGCATTTGAAATTAATTCTCTTAAAAATATTTCGTGATCACTGTAAAGAAACTTTTTGATAAGTGGAAAAATATTTTCCACAGAAACATTAATATTTCCTTTAGTCATAATAATTTAGTTTTGATTTGCTTAATTCTTCTCAAAAAAAATACCATGTAAAAGAAAGTGACAGATTGACAGGAAGAATTAATTAAAAGATTATTGGATAAACGTCATGAACACATTTTACATGAATACGTTTTACAAAAAATATCACTAGGAGCGGACTAAAGTCCGCTTATGTTTAATAAAGCGGGTCATTAATTTGGCTTTAGCCAAAATTTAGCCCACGGCATAAAATTAAAAACAAAAGACAGCCCAAAGGCTGTCTTTGCATATTGTAAAATTGAAAAAACTTATTTAGCTTTATTTTTCAATTCTTCTTTAATTTTGTTTTCCAATTCTTCGGAAAGCTCAGGATTGTCTTTTAAAACATCTTTTACCGCATCACGGCCTTGTCCAAGTTTTGTTTCTTCATAGCTGAACCAAGAACCGCTTTTCTTTACAATTCCTAATTCTACAGCCTGATCAAGAATTTCTCCTGTTTTAGAAACTCCTTCTCCGTACATAATGTCGAATTCAGCTTGCTTGAAAGGTGGAGCTACTTTGTTTTTAACAATTTTCACTTTTACACGGCTTCCTACTGCCTCATCTCCATTTTTGATCGGCGCACTTGCTTTTCTGATATCTACTCTTACAGAAGCATAGAATTTCAATGCATTACCTCCGGTCGTTGTTTCAGGATTTCCAAACATAACACCAATCTTCTCTCTCAGCTGGTTAATGAAAATTACTGTACATTTTGTTCTGGAAATAGTAGCTGTTAGCTTTCTTAATGCCTGAGACATTAATCTTGCGTGCAGACCCATTTTTGAATCTCCCATTTCGCCTTCAATTTCAGCTTTTGGAGTAAGAGCAGCAACAGAGTCGATCACAACGATATCGATAGCTCCTGAACGTATCAGGTTATCGGCAATTTCTAAAGCTTGTTCCCCGTTATCTGGTTGAGATATAATAAGGTTCTCTAAATCAATTCCTAATTTTGCAGCATATGTTCTGTCAAAAGCATGCTCAGCATCAATGAATGCAGCAATTCCACCTGCTTTTTGAGCCTCAGCAATCGCGTGAAGGGTTAATGTGGTTTTACCTGAAGATTCAGGTCCGTAGATTTCGATGATTCTTCCTCTTGGATATCCCCCAACTCCTAATGCAATGTCTAATCCTAAAGATCCGGAAGGAATAACTTCGATTGTATTGTCAACAGAGTTATCCCCTAATGTCATTACAGTTCCTTTTCCGTATGTTTTATCTAGTTTGTCAAGCACTAATGCAAGTGCTTTCTTCTTATCATCAATGTTACTCATCTCTATAAAATAATTTCTCAAAAATACATAATTTTAGGATCAAAAACTAATATTATTTCATTTGATAAACTGTTTTTAAAGTTAAAAAAATATAAAATTTAATAGCTGTATGATGCTCTGTATCATTCTGTAAACAGATGACAGCAGGGAATGGTGCTGTCACTCATAGTAAATGAAAAATAAAATAAGTTTTATGAATAACTCATTGTTTTGAATAGACTATTTAATGAAAATTAGAGCCCTGAGTTATTTTCAAATAGTCCTCCAATACTTTTAAATGTTTTTTATTGCCGGATGCAATTCTTGCTTTTCGGCTTAGCATTGTATTGTATATTTTATTAATGAATCTTTTGGTTTTTGGAAATCCGTTTTTATTAGAAACATCCGGAATGTTCAGGCGCTTACAAACATCATCATCCAGTAGAAACCAGGTGCAGCAGATGTGCAGGTACCTTAGGTTTTTTCGTTGGAACTCAAATTTTAATATAGGATTCTCCAATGATTCATTCAATAAAGAGTGGGCAAGGAGTATAGAGTCTTTATCAGATGGTGGCTGAACAGAAGTTCATAGATAGAAGTATTCCGTAGCCTGCTTTTTATTATCAGGCAAAAGATTCTCAGGAATTCCGAGTAAGTATCCCACATATTTCCATAGGTGGAAGATACCTAGCTCTTCTTCATTAGAAATGGTATTCCCTAGTTTTTGGAGGCTATGTAAGAAAACCAAGCTAAATCCAATATAGGTGGCCATCATGTCCCATGAATTAATAGGTTCTCCCCAATTTTCAGTATCCCAGTTTTTGTAGTGCTTTTTTATGGAAAGCCTGGCGTAGGAATGGATCAATCTGGTTTTTATGGCAAACTCATAACCTTTACCATGGATTTCTAATGCATTATATCTTGTAACATTTACCCAGAAGTCCAGAGTTTCCGAGAGACGTTTTACCGCACCTTTTTTTAATGCTTCAGTAACGATAAGAGGTTTGTTAAGATAGGCAAAGTCATATCCACCCATTAGGCAGTAATCCCTCAATGAAATTAAAGAATCCAACCCACAGCGCATGCAAAGTTCAGCTCCGCTTTTCAGTAATTGATCATTGAGCCACTCCGGCTTTCTTTGAGTTTGAATGAAAAGTTTCTTTACGCTTTCAGGAACATTATCTGTCTCTGAAATTCCGTTTCGGATATATTGTTCGATTTCTTTTGATGCTTCATGGAATTTTTTTGTAAAATAAATGTCTTTTACAACCTCATCACCTGTTTGATCTATATCATAATAATAAGAGGAGAACTTTTCAAAATCATTTAAGCTTACCTTGGCACCGGAAATTTCAATAAGCTGTTTTCCATTGCCTTTTTCCCAAAAGTCTTTAAAATGAACGGAGTCTTTGAAACGGGGATGTAAAACAGTACTTTCCATAATAAATAAAAATACAAGTTTTACGCCGAAACTTAGTATTGGGGGTTGTTGTGAATATTTTTAATCTAATTTTTTATTTTAATGAATAATTTAAAACACGCCCCATTCGAAAGCTTTCTTTAAAAGTTCTTTACCATTTCTTGAGTTGGTTTTTGTTAAAATATTTTTTCGATGAGTGCGAACGGTATGCTGAGATAAAATGAGAATTTCAGATATTTCTGTACCTGAATAGCCTTTGGCAATTAAGGATAAAACTTCAACTTCCCTTTTAGTCAGGCTTCCCATAGGGTGTTGGGTTGATGGAGACGTGTCTTCGATTTTAATTTGATGAAAATCATTTCTAGGACCCATGCCTGAAATTAAAACGGTGTATGGATTTTGCCTGGTAATATGATTGATGTTGGTATGTATGTTGACCGACTGAATCAGTTTTCCTTCATCGTCTTCAAGAGTTGGGATGGCTTGATGATGGAAAAGTTCATAGTTGCCTTTTGCTGTTTTCATCCTGAAGCAATAGCTTGATTTTAAATAGAGTTGATGCTCTATACCAATCTCCAACATCTTTTTAATAGCAGCTTGTTCGGCCTTTATAACAAATTCAATATCATTAGGATGGGTGAGGTCGATAATATCTTTCAAATCTTTAGGATACTCTTTTAAACCATGCATTTTCAACATATTTTCATGATGATGAAAAACAGTGCTGTTGGTGAGATTTAAGGCATAATAGTAAAATTCTCCAATAGCAAACATTTCTCCGATAATACGTTCTATAGAAGGTTTGTTTAAGGCTTTTTTATTTTCCTTTCTGGTACTTGGATAAGTATTCCAGGCCTCTAATAGAGGATGTTTTTTCTCATAATTTCCCATAAATTTCGTTTGTCTTAAAAATAGTTAAAAAAATTCTAAAAAATACCACAAAAGGGGGATTTTTTTACGTTGAAAAAAAAGCAAAATTTGTTATCAACTAATAACCGTGAAAACTCAATTTTTAAAACAGCTCTTTTTTATGATTGAGATTTTCTTGTATTCTGTTCTTGATAGTTAAGATATTCAACAGATCTATGGCTTGTACGGGATGATAAGATTGGAAAATAATAGTTTATCCTTTTCTTTATTAGTTGTTTAGAAATAATAAGCTAAAAAAGCCCCGCTCAAATTTTTTGAGCGGGGTTTATATATGTATTGCTATTGGTTCTTTGTATTATAAAGAAGCAGCGTGTACTAACATATCAACTAACTTGTTAGAATAACCAATTTCATTGTCATACCAAGAAACAAGTTTTACGAAGTTAGGAGAAAGCATGATACCAGCATGTTTGTCAAAAATAGAAGCTCTCTTGTCTCCTACGAAATCCTGAGAAACTACAGCATCTTCAGTATACCCTAAAATTCCTTTTAATTCTCCTTCAGAAGCGGCTTTAATTGTTGCGCATATCTCATCGTAAGAAGTCGCTTTTTCTAATCTTACAGTAAGGTCAACTACGGAAACATCTACAGTTGGTACTCTGAAAGACATACCTGTTAATTTTCCATTCAATGAAGGGATTACTTTTCCTACTGCTTTAGCAGCACCTGTAGAAGAAGGGATGATATTGTTTAATGCAGCTCTACCACCTCTCCAGTCTTTCACTGAAGGTCCGTCTACTGTTTTCTGAGTAGCTGTAGTTGCGTGAACGGTTGTCATTAAACCTTCAACGATTCCGAAGTTATCGTGGATAACTTTAGCTAAAGGAGCTAAACAGTTTGTAGTACAAGAAGCGTTAGATAAAATTTTAATATCATCTGTAAGTTCTTTCTGGTTTACCCCCATTACAAACATAGGAGTATCATCTTTAGGAGGAGCAGAAAGGATTACTTTTTTTGCACCTGCATTGATGTGAGCCTGAGCAGCTTCTTTAGTTAAGAAAAGACCTGTAGATTCTACAATGTAGTCAGCACCTACTTCATTCCACTTTAAGTTGTTAGGGTCTTTCTCTGCAGTTACTCTTATTTTTTTTCCATTTACCACAAGGTGGTTACCTTCTACAGATACTTCACCTGGAAAAATTCCGTGTACAGAATCATATTTTAACATGTAAGCCATGTACTCTGCATCGATAAGGTCATTGATTCCTACTACTTCAATGTTTTCTCTTTCAGTCATTGCTCTGAAAACAAGACGTCCAATTCTACCAAACCCGTTGATACCTACTTTAATTGTTGACATAATATTTTGATTTTTACAATTATAAAATTAGATTGCTAATATTTCTGAAATCAGTAAAAGATCTTTATTGATTTCGTTATGTTTTTTGATGGCTTCTTCAATTGGGGTGTATACCATATCGTTAGATCTCATCCCAGCCATTACATTTGTTTTTCCTTCCATAAGTCCTATAACAGCGCCATAGCCAAGTCTGCTTGCTAATACTCTGTCTGCACAGCTTGGAGATCCCCCTCTCTGGATGTGTCCGAGAATAGCAACACGAATGTCATAATCCGGAAATTCTTTTTGGGTTTGCTCTGCGAGCTGATAGATGTTGGCCAGTTTTTCTCCTTCGGCAACGACCACAATACTTGAAGCTTTTCCTGTTTTCTCTGCATTTCTGAAAGTTGTAAAAAGTTCATCCATGCTATCTTTTTTCTCTGGAATTAAAATATCCAAAGCACCTGTCGCTAATCCGCTGTTTAATGCAATGAAACCTGCATCACGACCCATTACTTCCACAAAGAAAACCCTGTTGTGGGAAGTTGCTGTATCACGGATTTTATCAATAGCTTCCATGGCTGTATTCAAAGCAGTATCGTAACCGATAGTATTGTCTGTACCGAAAATATCATTGTCAATAGTTCCGGGTACTCCAATTACCTTAATACCAAATTCTTCATTGAAGATCTTAGCTCCTGTAAAAGTTCCATCTCCACCAATGCAAACTAGCGCGTCAACGCCGTGTTTAACACAATTTTCATAGGCTTTTTGGCGCCCTTCTTTAGTTCTGAATTCAGCAGATCTTGCGGATTTAAGAATAGTTCCGCCCTGATTAATTATATTTTTTACGGATCGGGGTCCCATTTTCAGGAAATCATTATTGATAAGTCCATTGTAGCCTTCTCTTACTCCGTAACATTCGATATTATAATAGTTAGCGGTTCTTACCACCGCTCTTAATGCTGCGTTCATCCCTGGAGAGTCTCCTCCTGAAGTAAGAACGGCAATTTTTTTTACAGCACTTTCTTTCATCTAGTAAAAAATTTCGAACACAAATTTACAAAAACAAGTTCAGATTATGGCAGTAAGTTGATAATAGTTTTGAATATAAATTGTTAAATACTTCTAAAATTTGAAAGGTTAAAAAGGATCTTGCCGTTTGAGTTTTCGATGTTTTTTATATCTCTCTTAAAGGTGTAATGAAATATTTTTATCAAAAGGGTGTAACGTAGATAGGTGTATTAAAAGTAAAATCAGTTTTTCTCAGTCAGATACTTCCAGTATCGTTTTGGGACATGCTGGATGTGAAGTTTTAGATTCTTTCTTTCTACGATATTGGTTTTGGTAAAATATCTTTGCCAAAGTTTCTGATATTGATTTTCTTCTTCGTGAAATTTTTGTTGATACTGGGATAAATTTATTTTTTCTTCAGGATAAAAGAACTCACAATGTTCAAGATCATAAAAGAGCCCATAATTTCTTCTCAGATCATAAATCATCCATTTCTGATCCTGGTATCGGTCTTTGAAGTGTTTACGAATTAAAGGAAGAACATTGAAGTCAGGATCTATTTTAGCAAAAAAAACGCCATCCTGCATTTTTTCAAACCGTACAAAGGCAGTCATTCGATGTCTTTCTCTATCTACTGACTTGTTAATTTTAGAAATTTTCAAAATATCCGGATCTGCATAATTTTGAAGAATATTATCGGAAGGATGTTGAATAGATTGTTTTATAGCTGATAAGATCAATCGTTCGGCTTCAGGATCTTCTGATAAAAAAACTTTTAATAACTGATGAATTCCAGCTTTATGAATACTGGTCTCCAACTTATTTAATACTCTTTCTGCCTTATTGTTTTGTGTAATGACTTCATGAATTTCTGCAAAGATATTCTCCTGGTGAAAATGATCTCTGCCTATAATTTCTACATCCTGGTAACGGTATTCAAAAACTTCGAAAATAGCTGTTAAGAGTCCGTCGAAACTTCCGTCGTAAAGCAATAAGGTTATCATTATGCTAAATTAGTTAAAATAAGAATGTAAGATTAAAAGATTGAAAAATAAACCTTATGAATACATTTTTAAAAAAAAACATCACTAGGAGCGGACCTTAGCCCGCTTACCTTTAAAACGGATCATTAACCAAAACTTACAATTATTAATTGGATGATTTATTATCTTTGGGAAAATCTGAAAAAATTAAAAAACACAAATATGTTTAAAAAACTATCCATTTCGATTCTTGCTTTTGCATGCATAAGCGTTTATAGTCAGAAAAGAGTTCGAGAATTAGGAATAAGTCCGGGTGTTTTACAGCCAGGAAAGCAGAACAGTATTACAGATGTCGCAGGGGTTTTGGTCGGTCATAAAACATTGATTAAAGGAGATGGTGTAAGGACAGGGGTTACGGCTATATTGCCTCATAACGGAAATGTTTTCCAGCAAAAAGTACCGGCAGCTATCTTTGTAGGAAATGGTTTTGGGAAATTGGCTGGTAGTACTCAGGTTATGGAGCTGGGTAATCTTGAAACACCTATTGTATTTACAAATACTTTAAATGTAAGTACGGGAATTAGCGCCCTGGTTAACTATACACTTCAGCAGAAGGGAAATGAGAAAGTACAGTCAGTCAATGCCGTGGTAGGAGAAACGAATGATGGATGGCTTAATGATATCCGCGGGCGTCATATTCAGGAACAAGATGTTCTTGACGCTATAAAGCAAGCGGGGTCCTCAGTAATGGAGGGAAACGTTGGTGCGGGTACGGGAACCGTATGTTTTGGTTATAAAGGAGGAATTGGTACTTCATCACGTAAGCTGCCACAAAGTCTTGGAGGATATACTGTTGGAGTCTTGGTGCAGACGAATTACGGTGGGGTTTTACAGGTGGATGGTGTTCCCGTAGGAAAAGAGCTTAAGAAATTTGCTTTTAGCAATCAGTTATTAAATAATGTTGATGGCTCGTGTATGATTATTATTGCGACTGACGCACCTTTGGATAGTCGTAATCTTGAAAGGTTAGCTGCAAGAACTATGATTGGATTAGGAAGAACAGGAGGAATAGCTTCACATGGTAGTGGGGAATATGCAATTGCTTTTTCAACAGATTTAGGAACCAGAGTACAGCATCAGCCTGAAAATCCGGTTGCAAATGTACCCAATCTGCATAATGACTATACTTCACAGCTGTTTATGGCTGCTATAGAAGCTACAGAAGAAGCGGTATTAAACTCTCTTACTATGGCCACAACTATGAAAGGGTATCAGGAACATCAGATTGAAGCGTTGTCTTTAGATAAATTGCAGGAATTATTAAGAAAATATAATCGTATACGGTAACGATTTAAAACAATGTCAATTGCTGGGAAAATTGGTGATGAAACTTTGATGAGCTTCCTCCAATAAGTAACTTTCTGAAGTTTTGATCGGTAAGGTATTTCAGGTATATATTTCCTGCATTGAAATCGATGAAGTATTTCGCTCTGTTTACTGCGGCTCCCAGTCTTTTAAGATGATCAAGGTTAAGCATTTGAAAACGCCTTGCATGAATAATTTTTTTTGCAGTCTTAACTCCTATTCCCGGAATTCTGAGAATCATCTGGTAATCCGCAGTTTGGAGATTGACAGGGAATTGATGCAAATGCCTTAAGGCCCAACTTAATTTTGGGTCTACTTCCAGATCTAAGAAAGGAATATTAGGATCGAGGATTTCCTCTGCTTTAAAACCGTAAAATCTCATTAGCCAGTCAGACTGATACAATCTGTTTTCTCTCAGCATTGGAACTTCAGTGGTTAAGGATGGCAGACGTTTGTCTTCCAGAACAGGCACATAACCGGAATAGTATACTCTTTTAAGATTGTAATTTTTATAAAAATAATCGGCAACTTTTATGATTTGAAGATCATTTTCATTGGTGGCTCCTACGATCATCTGTGTTGATTGTCCGGCGGGAGCAAACTTAGGAACTTTTCTGAAAATTTTCTTTTCATCTTTATATTGTGCTATTCCGTTTTGAATGTACCGCATCGGATTGAGCATATCTTCCCGGTTCTTTTCAGGGGCGAGCAATTTCAATCCGCTTTCGGTAGGAATTTCAAGATTTATGGATAATCTGTCAGCATATAATGCCGCTTCCTGCATAAGTTCATCACTGGCACCGGGAATTGATTTTAAATGAATATAACCATTGAAATTCTCTTCTAAACGTAATTTTTTAGCTACTCTGACGAGACGTTCCATGGTGGTATCCGCATTTTTGAATATGCCTGAGCTTAGAAATAACCCTTCAATATAATTTCTGCGGTAAAAATTAATGGTAAGATCTACTACTTCTTCTACAGTAAAAGCAGCTCTTTTGATATCATTTGAACTTCTGGAAACACAATAAGCACAGTCATAAATACAGTGATTGGTTAAAAGAACTTTCAGAAGAGAGACACATCGTCCATCTTCTGTATAGGTATGGCAAATTCCGCTTACGGAACTGTCTCCTAAAGCACCTTTTTTATTCTTGCGCGTCCCTCCGCTGGATGAACAGGAAACGTCATATTTCGCTGCATCAGCCAGGATTTCAAGTTTTTCTTTCAGGCGATCGAAGTTCATGTATTTCTAAGAAAAAATTATTTAAATGTATAATTTTCAGTTCAAAAGTAATTCCAAAATTGAGAAATGTCAGTCTTTTTTAAAGAAAGTTATCAACAAAATAACGTGGCAAAACATTATATTTACGGTTCATTAAAGTTATACTATGAATCATCAACCGATTGAAGGTTTTTCCAAATTGACTAAACAGGGGAAAATCGACTGGCTTGTAAGCGAATATCTTGACGGAAACCAGGAATATCAAAATATATTAAAACAATATTGGAATGCAGATGCTGATCTTCAGAAACTTCATGAAGAATTTTCTGAAAATACAATTTCCAATTTCTATATGCCTTATGGGATTGCCCCTAACTTTTTAATTGATGGAAAGCTGGTGGCCCTTCCAATGGCTGTTGAAGAAAGCTCTGTTGTAGCAGCAGCTTCTAAAGCCGCGAAATTTTGGATTGATAAAGGAGGTTTTAAGACCACCATTATCAACACTGAGAAATTAGGACACACCCATTTTATATTTAATGTGGAGTCTCATAAATTGCTTCATTTCTTTAACTTCAAATTAAAGAAAAAGCTTTTGGAATCTACAGAGGATATTACTGCAAATATGAGAAAGCGTGGCGGGGGAATCCTGGATATCAAGCTGGTTGATAAAACAGCTGAAATGCCTCATTATTTTCAGTTGAAAGCGAGTTTTGATACGGTAGATTCTATGGGAGCTAACTTTATCAATTCTTGTCTTGAGAAATTTGGACAAACCCTTAGAGAAGAGGTGGCAAAAGAGGATGAATTTACTCAGGAAGAAAAAGATTCATTACAGGTCGTAATGAACATTCTTTCTAATTTTACGCCTGATTGTATTGTAAGAGCTGAGGTGTCTTGTAAAATTGATGACTTAAAAGACGATAGCGGAATCTCAAATGAAGAATTTGCCAGAAAATTTAAGCAGGCAGTGACTATTGCCGAGATTGAGCCGTTCCGTGCTACTACGCATAATAAAGGAGTGATGAATGGAGTAGATGCAGTAGTCATTGCGACCGGAAATGATTTCAGGGCTACGGAAGCTTGTGCGCATGCCTATGCTGCCAGAGACGGACAGTACAGATCGCTTACCCACTGTACTATAGATAACGGTATTTTTAGGTTCTGGATTGATCTTCCTATTTCAGTAGGAGTAGTAGGTGGTTTAACGAATCTTCACCCGTTGGTGAAATTCTCATTAGCATTACTTGGAAAACCATCAGCTCAGGAATTGATGAGTATTCTTGCGGTGTCAGGATTGGCTCAGAATTTTGGCGCGTTACGTTCTTTAGTAACTACCGGAATTCAGAAAGGACATATGAAAATGCACTTGCTGAATATCCTGAATCAGATGGGAGCTACGGAAGAAGAGAAGCAGCACTTTGTGACATACTTTAAAGATAAAACGGTGACTCATCATGAAGTGATCAATGAGTTTAACAGATTAAGAGGTCAATAATATGTTTGGAATTATTGTATCTGCTTTGATGTTGCTTTTCGGAGTTTTTCTGAAGGTTACTAAAGATCCGGGATTTGTGAGAAACAAGAAGTTCGCCTGGGTATTTATTGCTATAGGAGCTGTATCACTGGTCTTTAAAATTTTAAATTATAAATAAAACAGATTGGTGTAAAAAATCTGTTGTGATAATATTCAAAAAATGAAAACAATTACTTTAGTTTTTGGTGCTGTTTATGGCATGCTGTCAGTAATTTTAGGTGCATTTGGTGCGCACGCTTTAAAGAAAATATTAACGGTTGAAAGGCTGGAGAGTTTTGAAACCGGTGTCAGATATCAAATGTATGCAGCCTTCTTTTTACTCATTGTGGGCTACCTATTAAAATTTGAAACTTCATCAGAGAAATGGGTTTCTATACTAATGATTGCGGGAACTATGCTTTTTTCATTCAGTATCTATTTCTTAAGTCTGCAGGATTATCTTGGAGCTAATCTCAAATTTTTAGGACCGATTACTCCGCTGGGAGGTTTGCTGATGATTCTTAGCTGGGCAATGCTTATTCTTTATTTTGCTAAAAACAGAATATAGCAACATAATGAAAATTAATAGGAGACGGCGCTTAATAAGAACATTCAATCTTTTGGATCAACCTATCAGGTTTAATCCTTTTGTGTTCAGTCGGACCTTTTTTATGTGGGCGATCACAGGATTGATAGGGGGTGTTATAGCCGGATTGTATTGGATCGTTCTAGAACATTTTACAGAATTTTTAGCCCAATACCAGGGATGGATGGTAATTCCGACAATGGCGGTCTGTGGTTTACTGGCAGGGCTGGTTATCTATTTTATCGGAGATCCGGGTGAAATTCATCTGATCGTTAATAACATCAGATTCAATAAAGGGAAGCTAGATCCTAAAAATAATCCTTCCATGATCCTATCATCATTGTTTTGTGTAGCATCAGGAGGAAGCTTAGGACCGGAAGCACCTTTAGTTCAGGTTACAGGATCTACAGGAACCTGGTTAGGGAAAATCTTCAGATTAAAAGGGGAAGAATTACGCTCTTTAAGCATTGCAGGGATGGCTTCCGGCTTTACAGCTTTATTTGGAGCACCGCTTGGCGGAAGCCTTTTTTCATTGGAGATTTTACACCATAAACATGCTGTAGAATATTACAGAGCAATTATTCCTGCATTGGTTGCAAGCTGTTTCAGCTATGTTGTGTTTGCGTTGATCATTCATTTAGGAATCGGAGCTACATGGAATTTAAAGGCTTATCACTATTCAGGAGTCTATGACTTTCTGTATGCTGTTTTGTTTGCCATGGTAGCTACCTTTGTAGGCTGGATTTTTATTTTTGTAGTTAAATTTTTCAAAAGAGTTTTTGAGTATAAAAATTTTCCGATTTATATTAAAACCTTAGTTGGTGGGATTGTTCTGGGAATTATTGCCTATTATTTTCCAATCACAAGATATTTCGGACATCATGAGGTGAATGAGCTTATCAATGGCCATTTTGCACTGAGCTTCTTAATGTACATCTTAGTCTTTAAAATACTGGCAATAGCAATTACTGTAACTTCGGGATGGAGAGGTGGTTTTATTATTCCGTTGTTCTTTGTGGGAACTACTTTAGGATTGATTATCCATCACCTTTTTCCTTCTGTTGATACTACTTTGGCTATTGTAAGCTGTATGGCAGCAATTAATGCCTGTGTCACCAGAACTCCGATGAGTACCACTATTATTTTAGGAACATTAACCGGATTTACCTATTTCGTACCTATACTTTTTGCCAGTTTAACCGGGTATTTTCTGGCTCCGAAAATTCCTTTTATTGGCTCACAGTCGGAGAAACTTGTTGAAGAATAAAAGTTTTAAATTAAATAAAAAATAAAGTTCAGGAAAATACCTGAACTTTTTATTTTTAGAAGGAGAAACTTTCTTTCATCCATTTCAACTTGTTATAGCTTTTGACAAACTTTGTTTTTATAGAGATCAGTTTTGCTTGAGCGTCAATCATCTTATTTTCTCTGGAGTTGATCAGGAAAAGAGAACTTTCCCCGTTGCTGTATCTGGTCTCTTCCGCAGCAAGTAATTTTTTATAATTTCCCAGATTACTCTGTGAAAGATCGATCTGGCTATGGTAATTTAAAACTTCATTTCTATAGGTTTCGATCTTTGTAGCGAGTTCTCTTCCTTTTAGCTGTGTGTCGAGCTGGTTCTGATTGATTTTAATTTTGGCAATCTGGTAACTGGCTCTGGCTTCCCTCTGGAAAACCGGAATTTCAAGTTTTAAACCATATTGAAAATTGTTATCAAAAAGCGGGAGGAAATCAGCCCGGTAGTTTTCTTTGTTGAAAAAATTGTAGGTAAAGTCAATCTTTGGAAGAAAGCTTTGCCATTTAAGTTTACGTTCACTTTCCAGAATATTTTGCTTCTGAATATAATACAAGATCGATAAATGATTGGCTATATCCTTAGTCTGAAGATCCTGAAGAAGAAATTCAAAGTCTGAATAAGCCATGTGATCTGAAAGATCATCCGATGGATAAATAAGCTGTGAAATTTCGTATAGCTCCTGATTATCTTTCCACAGAAATAGCTGTAGCTGTTGAGTAGCTTTTACAAAATTTAAATAGGCTTCTTTCTGTTGGAGCTCAAAATTCTGTAGTTGAGAGAGTGCTTCTACTGTATCTATTGCAGGAACTTCTCCATATTCAAGAGTCTTTTGAGTAAAGTTAAGACGCTTTTTGTTGATTTCTACTGCTTTCGTCTGTAGTTGATAGATCTCAAAGCTCTGTACCCATTCCCAATAGGTGTTTTCTGCTTCCAGAAGAAGATCATTGGTCAAAACAGTCTGTTCTGCCTCAGTCATTTTCTGTGCAAATTTAGCCTGGTCCAGTATTGCTCTTCGTTTATCATATAAGAGGTTTTTAGCCAGCGGGATGGTAATTCCCATTTGATAAAGACCTCCTTTGGTATCACTCGTATTCAGTTTTTGACCATCCAGGTGATTGTAACTTGCTGTGAGATCAATTCCGTACCAGGTCGGAATTCCCAGTTCAAGGTTTTTCTGTTGGTAATATTGGGTTCCGTCGATATTTTTCTCTCCCAGTTTTCCACCCAGGACAGGATCGAAAGCTCCTCTTGCTTTGATGATTTCAGATTGAGCAATTTTATTTTGAAGCTGATATTTTAAAGCCAGCGGATGATAATTTTTTACGACAGAAATAAATTGCTGTGCAGAAATTTTAAGCGAATCCTGCGCAAGGCTGTACTGAAAAGATAAGAAGATTAAAATGAAAAGAATTTTATTTGCTTTTTTCATCTTTGTTTGCTTTGTCGTTTTTTACTTCATAATAATCCGGTGGGAAACCATTAATATTTCGCCATAGTTCATACCAAATCGGAACATCATTAAGAATGGAAATTCCCTGAACCCCAGTTCCCATTTTAATTTTAGGAGGCCATTTCTTTTCATTTTTATCCTCAATGACCAGGGCTTTAAAAAGTCCGTTAAGACTGATATTGCTTTCTACAGCAACTACTTTTCCGGCAAATGTTCCATAACTTGAATTAGGCCAGCCGGAGAATACGATGGCCGGAAATCCGTCAAACACACACATGACACGTTGCCCTTCCTTAATAAGCGGAAGATCGACAGGTTTTATGTAAACCTCTACGGCATAATCAACAGTTGTCGGAACTACAGTCCCTATATTTTCTCCATCCTTCAATATTTCACCGATTCCGGCTTTGTTAAGTTGTACAATCTGGCCATCCTGAGATGCAATAATAAAATATAACCCTTGTCTGGCTTTATAGTTGGCAACCTGATTTTCGAGTTTAGCAATATCACCATCGCTTCCTTCGATCTGACCCATACTCTGGAAACGTTCTCCCTCTATTTTACTTAGTTTTTCTGTGTAATCCTGTACTACAGAGTTCTGCTCGATTCCTGTATTTAAAATTTCCTGACGGGTCTGAGCTACTTTGTTTTCAGAAGCTGTTTTTTTAGCAACAGCATTTTGATAAGAGATGCTGCGCTGTTGAAATTGGGTAAGTGAAACGAGCCCCTCATCATACATTTTTTTCTGTCTGGAAAATTGGTCTTCCGACAGTTTGAGTTCATTAATAGCAGCTTGAAGTTCAGCTTCCTCACCTGTAAGTTTATTATTGAGCTGGCTGATTTTTATTTTCAGTTGGTTCAGCTTTAAATCTCTTGCAGAATTTAATGCCTGGAGCTGATTTTTGGCAGTTCCCACTTTAGCTTCATAATAATCTCTTACTCCTTTTTTAGCGTTAACCTGCTCTTGTGTTCTCTGTACCAAAAGCGGATCTAAATAATCATCTTTTATCTCCGAAAGCTGTAGTAGGGTATCTCCTTTTTTTACGTAGTCTCCATTTTTCACATTCCATTTGATAATTCTTCCCGGAATAGGAGAGTTCAGCTGTTGAGGTCGCTGTTCCTGATACAATGAGGTTACGTTTCCTTTTACTTTGATATTCTGTGTCCATGGAAGAAATAAGGTGATAATACCTCCGATGAGAATCACAAAAAACCATCTTTTTACTCTTGATTTTTTGTGAATCTGATATATTTTGTCGAATGACTGTAGTTTCATTGTCTTAGATTTTATGGGATAATTCTTAAAGTACCGTTTTCCATATGAAGATGCTGATCAGCATACTGCAGCAGATCTGGATTTTGTGAAACAATAATAATGGTTGTTTTCTCCTTGAGTTTTTGCAGATATTCTATCATTTTGTCCTGATATTCTTCACGAATGCCGGCAAAAGGGTTTTCGAGAATAATAAGCCTTTTTTCTCCCAGAAGAGCACGAAGAAGAAGGATCTTTTTCTTTGAGCTAAATGTAATTTCAGAATCTGTTTCACTCACTTCGGTAAAGAATCCGCTGCTAAACAAACTTGAAATATTTTCTATACCCATATTTTCCGAAAGTTCAAGAATGTCTTCCGTATTGCTTTCGGTATTTCCCAGTAATATATTTTCCCTTACGGTTCCCTGTACTATTTTCATATTTTCAAGGTAAAGCCCAATAGTATTTCTCATCTGTTTTTTATCGATGTTCTTCAATGGGATTCTATCAAAAAATATGGTTCCGGAACTTGGCTCGAAAAAGCCTGCGATCATGTTAAGAAGAAGGGATTTTCCTGTGCCTAATTTTCCAGTTAGAATATTAATAGTGTTTTCCTGTATTTTAAAATTCAGATCAGAAAGGATGGGAAGGCTTTCATTAAATAAAAAATTCACATTTTTAAACTCGATCTCGGCACCTTTTTCTTTCTTGGAAAGAACGATATCACCATTATGCTCTTCTTTCAGATCGGTTATTTTAGAAAGCTTAGCAAATGCAGCGATGAGGTCATAATAACTTTCAAGACTTACAATAAGTTTTTCTACCGCTGCCATAATACTTAATACTACAATTTCTGTGGCGATAAATGCTCCGATATTCAGTTGCTGATTAATAAGCAAATAAGTTCCTATGGCAAGCATTGCGAGAGTGATAATTACTTTAAATGCAATAATGGTTTTATATTGAAACACGAGAACCTTGAAGTGTGATGTTCTGTGATCTAGGTATTGGATCACCCTCTCATCCGTTCCTTGCAAATGAGCATCGGTTTCAGAATGCATTTTGAAGGTTTTTACAGATCCTGCGATATCTTCAATCCAGGCTGCAGTGTCATATTTTTTATTACTTTCTTCAATGCTGGATTTGATTCCGCTTTCGAGGGTATACCTGAAAATAATAATCACACAAATGACAACCAATCCTCCAAATCCTAAAAATAAAGGATGATAAAAAGAAAGCAGAAGGATCCCGAAAAAGATTTGTATGAGGGCGGTAGGGATTTCCAGAAGGATTTTTGAGATTCCTTTCTGAAGATTCTGGATGTCAAAAAATCGGTTGACTAACTCAGGGAGATAATATTTTCTGGCATATAGTAAATCTACTTTGGGGAGTTTGTCTGCAATAGCCATAGAGAATTCTACAAATATTTTTTGCTGTATTTTTTCAATGATTTCTATGACTTTTAATTTGAAATATCCTACCAGCCATGTTCCCATGACCACGAAAAAGATGAGAATATAAATAGAAGTTGCCATGGTAGCTCCCATTACGAAACTTACAATAGACTGTATTCCCAAAGGGATGCTCAGGTATACAAGCCCACTAAGAATAGCATAAAAATAGATATTGGTAACATCTTTTTTTTCTTTCGTAATGTAGCGAATGAGCCTTTTACTCTCTTCATTAGCTGTTCTTTCCATTTTTTATTTAAATATATGATAATGTATAATATGCTCAAGTCTATCTTTTGATAAATTTCTGTGAATAATACCATTTAGATCGGACTTTAAGCTTTACCTGAAAATCCTATGATATTCAGACAATGTTTTGGAGGCCCAAAGATAAAATATGATACGGATTAATTTTCTTAATATAGATTAGAATAGTATTAAAATGTCATTAAAATATCACGTCCATGCTGGATTAGATGATTCGTCGTTGTTGTGTTATCCGTATATTCACTGCGTCTGAATTTGATCAGATCAATAGTAAACTTGTTGAATGCGTTAAAAGTTCTATAAATTTCTTTTTAACCTTGTTCATTTTTAGTAAATTTGTCAACCTTTAAAATTTAAAATAAAATAATAAAAATAATATGAATCTTCACGAGTATCAATCAAAAGAGATTTTATCAAAGTACGGAGTAGCAATACAACGTGGTTTCGTAGCTAATAATGTAGACGAAGCTGTAGCGGCTGCTGAAAAATTGACTGCTGAAACCGGAGCACAGGCTTGGGTTGTAAAAGCACAAATTCACGCAGGAGGTCGTGGTAAAGGTGGAGGTGTTAAGTTTTCTCCAAACATGGATAAGCTTAAAGAAAATGCACAAAACATCATCGGAATGCAGTTGGTAACTCCACAAACTTCTGCTGAAGGTAAAAAAGTAAACTCTGTTTTGGTTGCAGAAGACGTTTATTATCCTGGAGAATCTGAAACTAAAGAATTCTATGTTTCTATTCTTTTAGATAGAGCTGAAGGTAAAAATACAATCGTATATTCTACTGAAGGTGGAATGGATATCGAGCACGTTGCAGAAGTAACTCCTCATTTGATCCATAACGAACTTATTGATCCTGCTTTAGGTCTTCAAGGATTCCAGGCTAGAAAAATTGCTTTTAACTTAGGACTTGAAGGAAATGCTTTCAAAGAATTTACAAAGTTCATTACTTCTTTATATAACGCATATGTAGGAATTGATGCTTCTCTTTTTGAAATCAACCCTGTATTAAAAACTTCTGATAACAAAATTATCGCTGTAGATGCTAAAGTAACTTTAGATGGTAACTCATTATTCCGTCACAAAGATCTTGAAGCTCTAAGAGATACAAGAGAAGAAGATCCTATCGATGTTGAAGCTGGTGAAGCTGGTCTTAACTTCGTAAAATTAGATGGTAACGTTGCTTGTATGGTAAACGGAGCTGGTCTTGCAATGGCAACTATGGATATCATCAAATTATCTGGTGGTAACCCTGCTAACTTCCTTGACGTAGGTGGTACTGCTGATGCTCAGAGAGTGCAGACTGCTTTCGGTATTATCTTAAGAGACCCGAATGTAAAAGCAATCTTAATTAACATCTTCGGTGGTATCGTAAGATGTGACAGAGTTGCTCAGGGAGTTGTAGATGCTTACAAAGCAATGGGTAGCCTTCCGGTTCCATTGATCGTAAGATTACAAGGAACTAACGCTGTTGAAGCTAAGAAATTAATTGATGAGTCAGGTCTTCCTGTACATTCAGCAATTACTTTAGAAGAAGCTGCTAATAAAGTAAAAGAAGTTTTAGCATAAGAAACTAAAATTTAAGATATAAAAAGACCGCTTTTAAAGCGGTCTTTTTTGTTGATATATGTTTTGGTAAGTATTTAAAAAGAGCAACATGTCTTTTGTCGTAAACCTATAAGGTTTAAACTTGATACTTATCTCTGTGAATTTTTACTTCAACTGAACCTCGGGTTATTTATCCTGATTGGTTGTGGTTGATGAAGCGCTGCTATTGGTAGCATTTACGGTAATGCTGGTAACAGCAGCGAGTTGTATACCATCTCCGTCAAGACGCTGTTTGATTTTTTGATAGGCATCACTTTTTGCACGGGTTAGATTGGCACCAATAGTCATCCAGAATTTTGCCTGAAGATTAAAAATCCCCTGCTTTAAATCTGTAAATATAACTTCGGCAGTGTCAAGCTTGTCTACATAATCCAAACCTTTAATAACCTCTAAAATACTTTGTTGCGCTTTATTGATATCCTGATCTACGGGAATTTCAAAATTTAAGATAATTCTTCTTTGAGGGGAGGCTGTAATATTTGAGAAAGGAGAATTAAAAATGACCTGATTGGGGATGTATACTTTTTTCCCATCATCAGTAATAATTTTTGTCGTAAGAAATCCTATTTCCTGAACAGTCCCCGAGTTGCTTCCGATTGTCACATAATCTCCTACTTTAAAAGCTTTGTCGATTCCAATCAGCATGCCTGAAAAGATACTGGCTACCAAATCTTTTAAAGCAACTCCGGCAATAACCCCTGCAACTCCTAAGCTTCCGATGAACTTCCACAAGAATCCGCTAAAGCCCATAATTTCTAATGCAAGAAAAGTTCCCATCATCATAATAAGAAACCTGAAAATCCCTAACAGAGTGACTAAGGAACTTTCTTTCTTGCTTTTCGGGAATAGCCTATGGAATATATTAACAGATATCTTGCTTAAATATTTACTGCTAATAAGAAAAAAAGTAAAAACCAGAATTCCGACGATTAGTTTTGGAGTAAGTTCGGCAAATTTTAAATACCAACTCTCTAAAACATTATACACAACTTCAACATAACTTAAACTGGTTTTCTTCATGGAATTATTTTTTTCAATTAATATACAAATTTTCAACAAAAATTTTGCCAGTTTCAAAAAGTCTACTAAATTTGTAGACTAACAAAGCAGAATATTATGTCAATCAAACTAGGAGATACCGCACCCAACTTTCAGGCAGAGACCTCTGTAGGGGATATAGATTTTTATAATTATTTAGGAGATTCGTGGGGAATTTTATTTTCACATCCTGCTGACTATACTCCTGTTTGCACGACAGAGCTGGGTTTTACATCCAAGCTGAAGCCTGAATTTGAGAAAAGAAATACCCAAGTTATTGCATTAAGCGTAGATGGGGTAGAAGACCATCAGAACTGGATCAGAGATATTAATGAAACACAGAATACGGATGTTCAGTTTCCGATTATTGCAGATAAGGAGCGGAAAATTTCAGAATTGTATGATTTTATTCATCCTAATGCTTCTGCCACTGCTACGGTACGTTCTTTATTGATTATTGATCCTGACAAAAAAGTACGTTTGATCATTACTTATCCAGCATCTACAGGAAGAAACTTTGTTGAGATCATACGTGTACTTGATTCATTACAGTTGGTAGATTCTCATAAAGTAGCAACGCCTGTAAACTGGGAAAACGGAGAGGATGTGATTATCCCGCCGTCAATTTCTACAGAAGATGCCATAAAGATATTTCCAAAAGGCGTAACAGAAATCAAGCCGTATTTAAGATATACGCCTCAACCTAATACATGATTTATTTGATTTTTTATAGTTTAGTTTTAATTTGTACGAAAAGAGCCTCGAAAATTCGAGGCTCTTTTATATACTTGTATATGAATGTGATTCTTAAAGTATAATTATTTTACATCATTGATGATTTGCTTTCCTTTAGATGTTGGAAGGAAGATACTAAATCCAACATTGAAAGTTATGGTAGAAGTTAAACCGTTATTACCGAATCCAGCTACACCATTGTATTTAACAAGTCCTTCTAATCCGATATTAGGTGTAATAAAATATGAATATCCTGGTCCTGCACCAAAATCTAGTCCTGTCGTAGAATTACCACTTTCAACTGATGATCCTCCGATACCTATGTTACCTTCAAAGAACCATCTTCCATGATGTAATAGATTATTTACTCCTTGTTCTCCAGGTGATAAATAATAACGTCCTAAACCTCCAACAGCATAGTCAAACCTAGTTTTTGAAGCTTTGGTTGTTTTACTAATACCTAAAGTAGTATAACCCCCAATAGCTAGATTATCTTCAACGAAATATGCAGCTTTAGGTTGTAACGCGATATTATATCCACCTCCTGTATTAAGTCCAAAATTACTTGCTAGAATACTACTACCTACCATCCAGTTACCTTTTTGAATCTGAGCATTTGCTGTTGTTGTTAATCCAGCCGCTGCTACTATTCCTGCTAAAATTAGTTTTTTCATAATTTATAATTTTAATAATTAATGCTTATTATTCTATTTCTCTTAAAAATCAATAAATATGCCATAGTTCTTATTTTTAGCTAATTTTACTAAAATAATGTTAAATTAAGAAAAATGAAAAAGAAATTAATTATGCCCTTTCATTAATTATTTTGCAATTTTTAGATGAAGACTAGTATAATGGAAACTATAATCCCGGCAATGGTAAATAGCATTCCTCGTTTGAAAGCTTTTGATTTAGGGTTAAACATCCAAAAGCTTGAAATGACAAAGAAGAATAATGCGATCCCGAAGAAGGTATTTAAAGGTGACAAGGTGTCCTTAGACTGGGCTTTATGAAGTTTTACCATTTTATCCAAAATAAAAGGCAGCTCTTTTTTTGAATATTTAACTTCTCCGGTTGTTAAATTGTAAGCTCCCTGTTTGAAGTAGGCGATATTCCCGATTTTATTTTCTAATTCAAGATTTTTTATTTTTAACTCCTTCCCCAGTTCTTTTTCAGAGAGATTTTTGTCAACAATAGTATTGTATTTTTTTTCTTTTTTTAAGAAATCAGTATCCCGGTAAACCAAAAGAACCCCACTTACGGCATAAACGGCCATAATTCCGGCAAGGAAATAGCCAAGGTAACGGTGTGTAATCCTCATAAAACTTCTTGTGTCCTTTATCTTATCCATATCGTTATGTTTATTGAGTTGAAAATAGAAAGGTGCAAAAGTGCACATTATGTCTTAAATACAGAAATTATTCAGACTATAATATTTTACTATATATTATATAGGTACTATAGAGAATCATTTTTCTCAATATCTTTGTTGAAAAATTAGAGTATGCAATTGGTAAAAGTTGGTCTTTGTGCTTTTGGAATGAGTGGCAAAGTTTTTCACGCTCCTTTTTTGAAAGAGCATCCTGGATTTTTCATGTCGGCGGTAGTAGAAAGAAGTAAGGAAGAGTCTAAAAATAAATACCCTGAGGCAACGATCTACCGTTCGGTAGAAGATATGTTGAAAAGCTCTGATGTTGAAGTAGTGGTAGTGAATACTCCGGTGCAAACTCATTTTGAATATGCCAAAATGGCTCTTGAAGCGGGTAAGCATGTTATTGTAGAAAAGCCTTTCACTGTGGATGTATCTGAAGCGGAACAACTGGTGAAACTTGCGGATGAAAAAGGCTTGTTTATAAGTGTGTATCAAAACAGAAGATTTGATCGTGACTTTTTGCAGGTAAAGAAAATCCTTCAGGATAAAGTCCTGGGAGATATCAAAGAAGTGGAGATTCGGTTTGATCGGTTTCGTACAGAGCCTAGCGGAAAACAGCATAAAGAAAATCCAAATCAAACAGGATCAGGATCACTTCATGATCTTGGGGCTCATCTGGTGGACCAGGCTGTACAGCTTTTTGGTTTTCCGGAGAAACTTTTTGCAGATGTTTTCTCAATGAAAGGGAGTGAATTTGCAAATGATTACTTTGAGATTTTATTGTATTATAAAAATAATATGAGGCTTCGGTTAAAATCATCTGTCTTCAGTAAAGAAGCCCACTATGCTTATATGATTCATGGAAGCAAGGGAAGTTTTTTACAGGAAAGGACTGATAATCAGGAAGCAGAACTCGTTGCCGGATCTATACCAGTTTATGGGGAAACCTGGACTGTTCCTTTAAAAGATTCTGATGGTATTCTGAATTTTCTGAATGGAGATGGACAGACCGAAAGAATTTTAACATCCAGTGAACCGGGAAATTATATGAATTATTATCAGGAAATTTATGAACATATTGTTTTTGGGTATGATTTACCTTCACCGGGAAAAGAAGTAATTCAGAATATGAAGATTATTGATGCCTCTTTAGAAAGTTCTAAGCAAGGGGAAGTTATACATCTGGTCTAGTATAGCTAAATCAATATATTATGACATGCTAAAAAGGACTTGTCTTAATTATGTCGAATCTTCGGTTTCTGAACAGAATGGAGTGGTGTGAAGATTCTATGAGGTTTCTCGATCCCTCGAAATGACATTATATAAATTCAACTATATAAAGTAATCGGCTTCATGTATCTTACATGAAGCCAAATTTTTTGTGATCTTATGATTATGCCTCTCCTAAAATTTCCTGGATTTCAAGCCATTTCATTTCATGATTCTCTAACTTCTCAGAAAGAGCTTCCAATTCAGCTGAAAGCTTTGAAATTTTTTCATAGTCGGATTCATTATTGAGTTGCTCAAGAATTTTTTCACGTTGTTTCTCTAATTCAGGCATTTCTTTTTCAATAATTTCCAATTCTCGCTGTTCCTTAAACGATAATTTTCGTTTTTTTGAAACGGCAGGCTGAGGCGTAGGGGAAGCTGGTAAATTCTCTTTGGTTTCAGATTTTGAACCTGTATTTTTTTCCATCGCTTCTTCACGGCTTTTAGCTTCTCTGTATTCTGAAAAGGTTCCTGTGAAATCTTTTATTTTTCCATTCCCCTCGAAAGCCAGAATATGATCTACAATCCGATCCATAAAATATCGGTCATGGGACACGATAATCAATGATCCCTGAAATTGTTGCAGGAAGTTTTCAAGTACCGTTAGGGTAGGAAGATCAAGGTCATTGGTAGGCTCATCAAAAATCAGGAAGTTAGGATTCTGATAAAGAATGTACATAAGGTGTAGTCTTCTTTTCTCTCCTCCTGAAAGTTTTGAGATAGGCGAATACTGCGTTTGGTCGTCAAATAAGAAGAGTCTCAGGAACTGAGATGCAGAAAGACTTTTGCCATTGGCCAGGGGATAAAATTCAGCAATCTCTTTGATGAAATCAATCACTCTTTCGTCTTCTTTATAGGTAAGGCCTTTTTGCGAAAAATAGCCGAAAGAAATTGTTTCTCCCTTTTCTATTTCTCCTTGGTCAGCTTTTTCAAGCCCTTGGATAATATTGAGAAGTGTAGATTTGCCGGCTCCGTTTTTACCTACAATTCCTACTTTTTCTCCACGTTGGAACTGGTAGCTGAAATCCTTTAATAGAAGCTTGTCTCCAAAGCTTTTATCAATATTTTTAAGCTCCAGGATTTTATTACCCAGACGTTTCATTTCAAAATCTAATTCCAGACCTTGTTTAGAAGTATCAGTTTTTGCTACTTTTTCTGTTTCGTAAAAAGAATCAATTCTGCTTTTAGATTTGGTGGTTCTCGCTTTGGGTTGTCTTCGCATCCATTCGAGTTCTTTTCTGTAAAGGTTGTTTGCTTTATCAATAGTTGCATTAAGATTATCCTCACGGATCATTTTATTTTCGAGATAGGTAGCGTAAGATCCATTATGAAAATAAAGGTTTTTGTCTTCCATCTCCCATATAATATCACAAACACTATCTAGAAAATACCGGTCGTGAGTAACGAGTAGTAAAGTAATTTTTGCTTTGTTCAGATAGTTTTCAAGCCACTCTACCATTTCCACATCCAGGTGGTTGGTAGGCTCATCCATGATTAAAAGAGTATGACGGTGCTCGGCCCTGGTTTCTGTTAACAATTTAGCTAATGCTACTCTCTTGATTTGTCCTCCGGAAAGAGTTCCCATCTTGGCTTCCAGATCTGTAATCTTCAACTGGGAAAGAATTTGTTTCATCTCATTTTCCAGATCCCATGCCTTGTGAGCCTCCATATCTGCTAAAGCTTTTTCTATAAAGTCATTATCAGTAGAATGCAAAGAACGATGATAATTCTTAAGAGCCATAATAGGTTCCGAATCAAGAGTCATCATGAATTCGTCAATGGTAAGCTGAGGATCGTAATCGATTTCCTGATCGAATAGAACAACCTGAATGTCTTTATTGATTACAACTGTACCGCTGTCTGTAATTTCTTTTCCCATCAATATTTTTAGCAAAGTAGACTTTCCGCTTCCGTTTTTAGCAACAATAGCGATTTTGTCTCCTTCATTAATATGAAAGGAAATGTTTTCAAATAAAACTTTGATACCATAAGATTTGGTAAGATTTTCAGCAGCAACGTAATTCATTTTCTATAAAGATTTCGTAGCGCAAAAATACGAAATATTAGAGGTTTTAACAGATAAATGTTTTCGTGTATTGATTAAAAGAATAGGACTGTTGATTACTTTATGTATTTGTTGTTCATGGGGAGTTATTTAAAGGAATTTTTAACTAAATGCTTGATTATTTTAATAGATTGTTAAGATTTTTCAAGGATATAAATGAAGATATTTGTCTCAAACTTACACCATGAAAAAACTCAATATCCTATTGTTCCAACTTTTAGCTTTTTATCTTCATGCACAGGTCATTTCAGGAACGATCATTTCAAAAGAGGAAAACAAGCCTATTCCGTATGTGAAAATTGGGATAGAAAAAGAGAATACAGGTGTAATTTCGGATGAAAAAGGAAATTTTACGATTGATCTTTCTAAGTCCAATCCTTCCGGAAAGGTAATCATCGGAGTCGCCGGATATGAAGATTATGTAGAGACGGTCGGAGATTTTACAAAACATGTTTCACCAAAAATTTATTTGAAAGAAAAAGTTAAAAACATTCAGGAAGTCAAACTTGTACCTAAAAAGCTAGTAGATAAAAACTGGGGCGTTAATACCAAAACCAAACATGTTATGTATTCTGTAAATCCACAACTTCGGAAAGATGATTTTCTTGGAGAAACAGCATTGGAATTCAACGCCAGTAAAAGGTCAAAAATTAAAAATATCAATTTGAATATTGCAAGTTATGTTTCTGATAAGCCGGTTCTTATGCGCTATAGTATTTATAATGAAAAAAACGGGTTCCCAGATAGAAATATTGTAGAAGAAGAAATTACGGTAGAACTTACTGAAGATATGATTCATGATGGTGTTTTTACCTTGAATATGGATCAATATAATATTTGGGTTCAGGGTAAGTTTTTTATTGGTATTCAGTTTTTAAAGGAATTCACAGGTAAACTAAATATTAGTGCGGCGTTATTCAGGACAGGATTTATGAGGAAATTTTATGGGGACTGGAAAAAGGTAACGTTGGCAGCTCCTGCCATCAATATTGATGTTAAAGTTGATAAAAATGGAAAGAATATGAAAGATGAATCTGGTGCTTCTGATGAAAACCTTGCTGATCTTGTTCCTGATCTCAGCAGATATGGAGCAGAGTCTGAACAATCCATCTATGGTAAAAATACATCAGTCGGAAAGTTTTTAAAGCTAAAGGATGCTGAGATTTATTATGAGACCTATGGGGAAGGTGAGCCTTTGGTTTTGCTTCACGGGAATTCGGGAAGTATTAAAGATTTTTATAAAGAAATCCCTGTGCTTTCCAAGCGATATAAAGTCATTGTAATGGATACCAGAGGGCAAGGAAAAAGCAAAGATTTATCGAAAAGAGATTTTAAATACTCTCTGTTTGCAGATGATCTGAAGGCATTAATTGATGAATTGGGAGTGCATAAAATCAATATTGTTGGATGGAGCGATGGAGGAATTACCGGACTTGAGTTTGCTTTAAAATATCAGAATCAGTTGAATAAACTCATCACGATTGGGGCTAATGTCCAACCGGATGGTGTCGACGAAAGGCTTGTAGATCATATGAAAAATCAGCTTCTGGTATTGGAAGCAGACCGGAATCCGGAAAAATATAATGAAATAAAGCTTTTGAAAGTTATGTTGAAAGAACCTAATATCAATAAAACATCACTAAATACTATAAAAAGTCCGGTTTTAATTATAGCGGGTGAAAATGATGTCATCAAAAGAGAGCATACAGCTTTTATTGCTGAACAGATTCCTAATGCTAAGATGAAGATTTACAGAAAAGCAACGCACTTTATTCCATTTGAGAATGCGGAGGAATTAAATAATGATATTTTAGATTTTGTAGGAAAGAATGATTAATCCAGAGTCATTCTTTTCAGAGACCAGGTACTACCATTATATATATCCAAATCTACCTTGGTATTAATTCCATGAACGATTCCGTTTTCCGTGAATTGCCAAAAGTCCCACTCGTCATTTGGAGAAGGGCTTGGAACATCATTGTAGTTTGCCAGCCAGAGCGGATAGCCATCAAATTCACCTTTTAGAAAATCTTTATAATAATGATAATACGTGTAAATGATAGGTTTTTTACCATACGTCTCTTCTACTACTTTACACCATACTTTTAAATCCTCGATCAGCTTTTTATTGGTTTTGCGTTTAGGGATTTTCTCAATATCTAAAATAGGAGGGAGATCTCCACTTTCCAGTTTTACATTGGCCAGAAAATTATTGGCCTGGATGATGGGATCTTCATCAGCTCTGTAGAAATGATAAGCCCCGCGAATTAACTCATGTTTTTTGGCTTGGGTCCAAAATTCGTCAAAATGTTTGTCTGCACTTTTATTTCCCATGGTGGCACGCATCACGACAAATTGCAGAGGTATTGTTTTGTTTCCTATGCTTAAGCTGTCCCACTTAATGTCTTCCTTGTTCTGATAATGAGAGACATCAAACCCGTAGGTTTTATCAAGGTTGTCTCCAAGAATTCTTTGGATTCTTAATGCTTCCTTTTCGTTATTATGGAGTTTTTTATGAGTAAACTTATTAAAGTATAAAGCATAGTAATAGCTGATAGACTGCTTTAGATAAAGCCCTGTCCCGATAAGGGCAATAATAAGAATGACCAATACCACTTTACGACGAAAGAAATAGTTCTTTCGTCTTTGCTTATGAACGTTTTTGGCAGTTTTTTTGGTGTACTTTTTCTTCATCATAAAGTTTTGCAAAACTAACTTTTTAAGAAGTAAAATGCTAAATAAAATCAGTAAATTTGTCTACTATGGAAACACGCGAAAAAATCATCATTATCGGGGGAGGTTTTGCGGGACTACAACTTGCGAAAACTCTGAACAATAAAAATAAAAAAGTAATGGTTCTTGATCGGGTAAACCATCACATGTTTCAGCCGCTTTTTTATCAGGTAGCGTGTGGGAGGATAGAGCCTTCCAATATTTCCTTTCCTTTCAGGAAAATTTTTCAGCAATCCAGAAATACCCAATTTCGTTTAACAGAAGTGAAGTCGATCGATCCTGTTCAAAATAAAGTGATTGCCGATGGAGCAGAATTTAGTTATGATAAATTGATTATAGCAACAGGCTGCAAAACGAATTTTTTCGGGAATCAGGATCTTGAAGGAAAAGCTTTCGGAATGAAAAATACCCAGGAAGCAATCAGCATAAGAAATCATGTTTTAATGACTTTTGAGAAATTAATTCTTGAAAAGAGCAGAAGTGATGATGGAAACTGGAATATTGTCATCGTAGGAAGCGGACCTACAGGAGTAGAGTTGGCAGGTGCTTTTGCAGAAATGAAAAAGGAAATTCTGCCAAGAGATTATCCGTACATGAATTTTGACAATCTTAAAATTATTCTGGTAAGCTCTACCGAAAAACCTCTTGCTGTAATGAGTAAGGAAGCTCAGGATAAATCTGAGAAGTATCTTAAAGATCTTGGGGTGACTTTCCTGAGTGGAGAAATTGTTACTGACTACGATGGTGATCAGGTTATTATGAAAAGTGGAAAAAAGATTCCATCCAATAATGTGATCTGGGCTGCGGGGGTAACGGGAAATGTCGTTGACGGATTTCCGGAAGAAAATTTAATTAGAAACAGATATATAGTAGACCGATATAATAAAGTAAAAGGATACGATAATATTTATGCCATAGGAGATATTGCCTATATGGAAACTCCAAAATATCCGCAGGGGCACCCTCAGGTAGCTAATGTGGCTATTAACCAGGCTAAAAATTTGGGTAGAAACCTTTTAAAAAAGGACAACAGTGAGTGGAAAGAGTATGAATATGATGATCGGGGATCTTTGGCTACCATTGGAAAGCACAGAGCGGTTGTAGATTTACCATTTATAAAGTTTCAGGGTTTTATAGCATGGTATTTTTGGATGTTTTTACACTTGATGCTTATTCTTAGTGTTAGAAATAAGCTTGCTGTGTTCTTTAACTGGATGTGGAGCTATTTTAATAAAGACTCTTCTTTACGTTTAATTATTTCACCTACTAAGAAAAACGGAACATTACAATGAGAATTGATATTATAAGCGTACTTCCTGAGTTGATGGAAAGTCCGTTCAAAACTTCTATTTTAAGAAGGGCTATGGATAAGGGATTGGTAGAAGTACATTTTCACCATCTGAGAGAATGGGCAATCAATAAGCACAGGCAGATAGATGATGAGCCTTATGGAGGAGGAGCCGGAATGGTGATGATGGTTGAGCCTCTTGATAACTGTATTTCTGAGCTTAAGTCACAGAGAGATTATGATGATGTGATTTATCTTACTCCTGATGGAATTACATTAAATCAAAAAATAGCCAATTCACTTTCTATAAAAAATAACTTAATTTTTTTATGTGGCCATTATAAAGGTATTGACCAAAGAGTTCGGGATTTACATATTACGAAAGAAATATCGATCGGAGACTATGTTCTTACCGGTGGAGAATTGGCAGCCTGTGTATTGTCAGATTCTATTATAAGATTGATTCCTGGTGTTCTAAATGACGAGCAAAGTGCTTTAACAGATAGTTTTCAGGACAACCTTCTTTCACCTCCAATCTATACAAGACCTGAAAATTATAAAGGTCTTGAGGTTCCAAAGGTCCTGTTAAGCGGTAATTTTGGCAGAATTGAAGAGTGGCGTCATAATGAAGCGGTAAGAATTACCCAAGAAAAACGACCTGATTTACTGTAATTTATTGATGTAATTATTTAATTAAGAGCTTAATTTTTACTTTTTTCGCTATTTTTGTAAAAAATGGAATAATAATTGTAATAAGAAAGCAAATAAATAAAAAAATAACTTTATTCGTATTGTGTTTTTTTATATAAATTTAGCATGATTTGCGATTTTAATTTTAATTCTTGGGGTTTTAGCTCGAATTTGTTAAGAAGTTTAATCTATTTTGCTTTTTTGATTAACGGGTACTAAAAAAATCATTTTTAGTATTGGAAGAAAATCAATATTTTGTAAATTAAACCCTTGAAAATCCTTAATCATAAGATTAAAATTATTTGAAGAATAGAAAAACGTTTTAATGGAGTTGTTTACTTTTTATAATGTAGAAAATTTATTTTTGCCGGACATAAAACCTGTTCATAAATTTGATCCAACAAAATCGGGGTTGTGGAACTGGGATGAAAGGAAATATAAAAACAAGCTCTTTAAAATTGCACACGTTTTTCAGTTATTAAAAGAAAAAAATGGTATATTGCCTTTTATCATTGGTTTATCTGAGATTTCCGGAAGGAAAGTTTTAGAAAATCTGGTGGAATTGGAGCCTTTTAATTCGAAATATGGAATTATACATTATAATTCTATGGATGAAAGAAAGGTAGATGTTGCACTTTTATATGATAAAAGTAAAATAGAGGTAATTGATTCAGAAGCTATTACTTTCTTTTTTGAGATTACCACTAAAAATAGTGAATATTACGACACAACTAGAGATGTACTTTATTCAAAATTAAAATATAAAGGCGAGATTATTAATGTTTTTGTCACTCATCTTCCCTCTAAGAGAGATAAAGACGTTAATAAACCAAAAAGAGACTTTATATTGAATGAAATTCACAACAGGATTCTAAATATTGTGAATGAGAAGAAAGAACATGTGATATTGTGTGGTGATTTTAACGAGAACCCAGATGATGAAAATTTGATTAACATTCTTTATGATAATAATCATAATAAAGTATTAGAAAATCCATTTCACGAATTATTTTCTACAGGAAATTATTCTACTTTTCATTACAAATCTGGTTTATTATTTGATCAGATTATATTGTCAAAATCATTTTACAATGCTGATAGCAATATAAATCTGTCCTTTCAGACTGCTGAAATTTTCAATTCTGAAAAAATTAGCAGCCGTGATAAGAGATTTGCTGACAGACCCTTTCGAACATATGCCGGAACAAGGTATTTAGGAGGGTACAGCGATCACTTTCCGGTGTGTGTAAGGCTTTAGAAAAATTAAAAAAACATAAATAAAAAAACATAAATTCAAAAAATTACAAGATGAAAAATTCGAACAATGCTAGCTATCATTTAGATTCAATCGACAAAGAAATTATCTACATGCTAATGGATAATGCTAAAACTTCTTTGGCACACATTTCAAAACATGTGGGGATTTCTACAACAGCGGTTCACCAGAGAATTAAGAAATTAGAGCACGCAGGTGTTATCGAAAATTCTATTTCTTTCCTGAACCCTAAGAAGATTGGTTATAAGGTGATTTCTTACATCGGCGTGTTTTTAGACCAGCCAAGCCATTATCCGGACGTTGTTAAATCTTTAAAGGATGTTAATGAGGTTGTAGAAGCTCATTATACGACAGGAAATTATACTATTTTCCTGAAGGTTCTTTGTAAGGACAACGATCATTTAATGCAGATTCTTAGTAAACTTCAGAAATTAAAAGGAGTTACAAGAACAGAAACCTTTATATCTTTGGAACAAGGTATTAACAGACAATTGAAAGTATAATAAACTATGAATATTGCTCAATATTTGGATTCAACTTATCTGAAAACTCCGGCTCAGGCAGGAATTTCAGAAAATGAAACGTTACAGATAGATAAAGACCTTACGCAGGAAGCTATTGATAATGGTATTTTTGCAGTAATGATCCGACCGGATTATGTGTCTGAAATCAAGAAGTATATTCAGGGAAAAAATTCAAATGTTGTGGTGGGGACTGTTATTGGCTTTCATGAGGGGACTTATTCCATTGAAGAAAAAATTACAGAAGCCGCTCAGGCAATTAAGGATGGAGCTGACGAGCTAGATTTTGTTATTAATTACAATGCCTACCTTGAAGGGAATGTAGATTGGGTAAAAGAAGAATTTGTAAAATGTACACAGTTATGTATACAGCATCATAAAGTAGCAAAATGGATTATTGAAATTGCTGCTTTAACCGATGCACAAATTGCTGATTTGACTCAACATATTTCTGAATGGGCAGAAGAAAATTTCTCAGAAAAAGATTTACCTTCTATTTTTGTTAAATCTTCGACGGGATTTTATCAAACTATCGGTGGAAAGCCTAATGGAGCTACTTTTGAAGGAGTGAAAATTATGCTGGACAATGCCGGAAAACTTCCGGTAAAAGCCGCAGGTGGGGTAAGAACTCCTGAAGATGCAGAAAAAATGATTAAAATGGGGGTGAAACGAATAGGAACTTCTTCAGCATTGGCTTTGATAAAAAATCAATCAGCTTCACAGGGATATTAGAAAATTATTCAATTGAAAAAACAAAAAAACCATCAATTTTGATGGTTTTTTTATTTATACTTGTTCCTGATATTCTTCGTAAAACTGTTGGGTTTCTTTGAGCAGGACATCCATTTCTGCTAATGTGAATACTTCAAGAAATTTCTTACGGAATTCTTTGAAGTGGGGGATTCCTCTGAAGTAATTGCTGTAATGCTGTCTCATTTCTATCAATCCCAGCTTTTCACCTTTCCATTCAGCACTCCATTCGGCATGTTGGCGAACCGCTAATAAACGGTCTGCAATAGTAGGCTCGGGAAGATGTTCTCCGGTTTTAAAGAAATGCTTGATTTCATTAAATATCCATGGATATCCTATGGCAGCACGCCCAATCATTATTCCATCACAAGCATATTTTTGTTTATATGCCAATGCTTTTTCAGGGGAATCTATATCACCATTACCAAAAATAGGAATCTCAATATTAGGATTTTGCTTTATTCTTGAAATATGTTCCCAGTCTGCTTCTCCTTTATACATTTGCCCTCTGGTTCTTGCATGTATGGTTAAGGCTTTAATACCTGTTTCCTGTAAACGTTCTGCAACTTCATCGATATTAATAGATGTGCTGTCCCATCCTAAACGTGTTTTTACCGTAACAGGAAGATGAGTAGAACTCACTACTGCTTTAGTAAGGCGCACCATTAGGTCAATATCTTTTAGTACTCCTGCTCCTGCTCCTTTGCAAACCACTTTTTTTACCGGGCATCCGAAGTTAATATCTACAAGATCAGGATTTACTGTTTCTACAATCCTTGCAGACATAGCCATAGCTTCTTCATCTCCTCCGAAAATCTGAATTCCAACTGGTCTTTCATAATCGAAAATATCCAGTTTTTTACGGCTCTTCATAGCATCACGAATTAAGCCCTCAGAAGAGATAAATTCTGAGTACATCAAATCTGCACCATGCATTTTGCATAAGCGTCTGAATGGCGGATCACTTACATCTTCCATGGGTGCCAGTAAAAGCGGAAATTCCGGCAGTTCTATATTGCCTATTTTTATCATGGTGCAAATTTACGAAATTCTAAACTTTCATAGGAAATGATATTATCTATGAAAATTATGAATGATTTTGGAAGGGTATTATTTGATTAGAAGCTTGCTTTTACCTGCATACTTCCAATGTGTATTGTCCTTTCACCTGAATTTCTACCTTCGTAATTTAAATTGAGCTGGAGGAATGAGTTGATAGCCTGTTGAATGAAAACACTCCAAACCTGGTTTTTACCTGGCTTTAATCCATCCAGCATCTGATTTCCTACGATACTGAAGTTATTCCCAGTGAAATTATTATTGATAAAAGAGAAGTTCCCTCTGATAGAGGTTTTTTTGCGTTCCCACTGTACAGTTCCGGTTATGTCAAAAGCCTTTAAAAACTCTTCACCATCCATTCTTTGTTTCTGACGATACGCAGAAGAGAGTTCCGCCTGAATGGCGTCTGTAAATTTATAAGTAGCCTTAGGTTTAGTTTCAAAATTATTCAGCCGGTAATCTCTTGTGACAAATAATTGGGAAGAATTTTTAATATCATGGACTGAATTTTCCCAATCAACCCTGAATTCTTTATTAAACCAATATCCGAGATTCAAGAAATGAGAAGTTTGCTCGCGTTCTTCATTACTAAAGTTGGCATTGATAAGATTATCATTTGAGATAAACCTATAGTTTCCATTCCACCCTGATTTTTCTGTAGGATTGAATTGTACGGATGTCAGGATATTCTGATTTTTTAAAATTTGATCACTGCTTTTTTCAAATGGATTAATGACCAGAACCTTATCTTTTTTGTAGAAAGAGTTTTGTGAATTCAATGAGATATTAAAATTCCATCGCTTTAAAAATGAATTTTCGGAGTTGAATACAATGGCTGGATTAACGAATAATGCCAGCTGTATTTTGTTTTTATTAGAAGGAATATAACGTACGGAATTGGTGTAAACCCTGATATATTGGGCTAAATCTGAATATTCTGCAATCTCAAATTCATCGAGCTGCTGGACACCATCACCATTATAATCCGTCCATTTGTAGATTCCCTGACCATCTGTTACTTTGATGTATTGAAATTCCCGTTGAGCTTCCTGTCCGTTTCCAAGCTCATAAAAAGCCTGTAAACGCATCCCGTTTTTGAAAAGCTGCTGATTGTACAGAATATTTCCTACTACGAAATCATTATTTCTTGCGGCAGTCATATCAGTACCGGTAGCCTGATAGAAAAACTTACGATAGTGTATTAATGCATTTAAGGTTGTCTTTTCTGTTTTTATGATTTGACTTTCCGCCATGATTCCTAAAATATTATTCATATTCTGGAGTCTGTTGTCACGTACGGAGTCATTATCCCGCATATAGACTTTTGCTAATAATTTGGTTCGGGTACTGTCACCGATTTTCTTTTGAATGAAAAGTTCTTTCCAGCTGAAGCTGGTAACATCCATCAGTTGGGTGTCATTGTATTTCTTTCCATTATGTTCCATGCTACCACCAAATGCCCAGCTACCTTTTTTTCCGGTATATTCAGTGGAAGCTCCTCCGCGTATAAATTTGGTATCCTGTAGAGTGGCATTGGTATTTAAATAGGATAAATTTCCTTTCGTGAAAAATTTCCCCTTGATCCATCCAAAATCCAGGTCATTTTTGATCCCTTTATAAGTATCCCGCTCATCTAAATAATTGACGCGGTAGTTTAATGTTGATTTATTATTCCATTTATTCAGGAAGCTGAAAATAAATCTATTTTGGGTTCTCTGGTTGAATTCCTGGGTCAAGTTAAAATCCCGCGAGAATTCCACATCATTGATTCGGTCAAGAATGTGAAATTGTTTATCAATGTATTGGTATTCGAAACTTGGAGTTCCTTTCCAGTTGTTTTTTGTAAAAGTTTTATTACCATAAATACGGCCTGCATAACCGAAGTTTTGATCCGAATCTTTAGAAGAGAATAAATTGAGATCATAATTACTTAAGGCGATGTCAGCACCAATTTTACCATCTTTAAGAAGAAATTCAGAGTTTGCTGAGAATACCTGCGATTTTTGAGGAGATGGAAGCTTTCTTACGGCTCGGTAATCCCCGGAACTTGGCCCTGTATACTCAAAGACACGGCCATTGTTCGTGGTCTGGGATAGCTTATAATCTCCGAGGTTAGGACCAAAATAAGTGAATGAAACCTGGTAAAGGGTTTCACTGGCATTCGTTGAAAACTCATAATTGGTTCCTCCAGTTGAGTTTTGAACCAGTCGGTATAGGATCTTATTGACATCATACTCGGTGACCACACCGGAAGGAGCATACATGAGATTAGGATCATTGCCGGCATCTGCCAAAATCTGTTCGTCTTCTTTAGATAAGTTCAATGCCAGGGGCGCATTTTTATTATCATTTTCCATAAACCAACTCAATCCGACTTTCATTTTCTCTCTTCGATGTTCAACCTTTCCTGTAAAAAGATATCTGGAATAATTTCTGTTGGTATAATTATAGGAGATCGTAATAAAATTCTGTTGGAAAATAGGCCTGAAACTGGTGAAAGTCACCTCACCGGTATTGTAATTAATAATATAATCCTGGTTTTCTCCACGTTTCATCAGGATACCGTCAATAAATACCTGTTCGGATCCTGAAATAAGCGTGATGAATTGTTCACCGTTTTTACCAGTTAGACGGTAAGGTCCCTGGTTTCCTTCAACCCCCTGGAAGCGGACCCTGTGGAACTCACTTCGTGCAACTCCCATGGAAACATCAACAAAAGTTTTATTATCTTTTCCGAATTCTGTTTGGAACTGAAGTCCCATACTTCGGCGCTGGTATTTTGAAAAATAATTTTTAGCTTCCACCAGATCCAAATGCCCCGCTCTAAGAATAGATTTATCCTTAATATTAAGCTGCATATAGATTTTGTCAAATTCTTCTAAGGTCTGGGTATATCCATCAGCCTGGATTGGCAGGTTATGATCCGAAATACTGGCTAAAATCGTTACATCTTTAGAAAGTCTTCCGGAGATTTGAAGGTCCATGGAGCTTTGTACAGACTGTCCTTGGTTATTACCGAAAGTAATCCCACGGATGATGGATCCTTTTGAATTAAGCTCGCCCAGAAATCTTTTCTTATCATTTTTAGCAAGTACAGCTTCATCTACAATAACCCTGTTTCTTGTTCTGACAAAGTCCAGCGTATCTTTAGCAAAAATATCCTGTTCCAATCTTGCTGCCAAAACACTGTCCTTTTTGATGGTATCTTCGGGCAGGTTGGGATTCTTCCATGAGAAAATCTGAGCATGAATTGTCAAAGTGCCCATGAAAAGAAACAAAAGTAATAGAATAAAATTCCGCAATTTCTCTAAAATAATTGGTAAAAATACTTAAAAAAACGTTAAAGCCTGCCGGTTTAGCTTTATTAACAGAAAATAAAAATTTTTATTGTTTTTTGATGAAAAATACTTTTATTTTGAGAGTAACCTAATAAAAAAACAAATATGAGAAAGATTTATTCTCTAGTAGTTGCTTTGGCAACTGCAACGGTAGTGTATGCACAAACTACTATTACTCAATGGAATTTTGACGATTATACGAGCAGTGCTTCAACAGGTTCAGGAATGGCAACGGTAATAGTTGCAACCGGTGACCCAACTTTTCCTGCCGGAAATCCCGGAAGGTCATGGAGCGTAGCCGGATTTCCCGTACAGGGTACAGGATCTGGAACAGCAGGATTTCAATTTGAAGCAAGTACTGAAGGATACAGCGGAATTACGGTATCAGTAGATATGGCAGGTTCCAATACCGGGTCTAAGTACTATCAGATGCAGTATACTGCTAACGGTTCAACATGGATTGATATTGGTGCAGTGACAGCTATTGGATCGACCTCTCCTTTAAACTGGACTACTATTACGAACTCTATCCCATCTGATGCGGATCATAATCCTAATTTTGCATTTAGAGTTGTATCTGTATTTGATCCGGCCAATAATAGTACCTATGCTGCGATAGGGGCCTCTTCAAATTATAATGCTACATCAGGAACGGGAAGGGTGGATAATGTGACTATTTCAGGAACGGGAGAAGCTTTGTCTGTTTCGGATGTGAATAGCGTAAAACCAAATTTTATTAAAAATACTTTTGTGAAAGATGACGAAATTATTTTTGGAGCTCCGGTAAGAGATATGAAAGTATACAATATGTATGGGATGATTGTAAAACAAACTTCTGTAAAAGAAGGTGAAACTATAAATGTTTCCGAGTTACAAAAAGGAAGTTATATTGTTACCGGTATCGTAAACAATGAGCCGGTTTCTCAGAAAATTTTAAAAGATTAAAAGTAAGGTGTTTTAGTTTCAATATGAAACTGCCGGTTCATAAAAATGAGCGGCAGTTTTGTTTTTAATACCATCCTCTTCTGGCGGCATTGATAATGGATACTAAATTAAAGACTCTGATCGGCTGTTTTTCTTAATGGAATAGAAAAATTAATTCTTTTTTAGTAGTAAAAATAGCTTTTTGTTAAATATTGAGTGAATTTCACAATATAAAAATTGAAAAATAAGGTTTTATACTGTGTGAAGTTTTATATGTTGCAATAATATATTTCTTTAATTCTGTATAATTGTTAAAAAAAATTAATGTATTTCAAAAATATTTAATGTCCATAGAAATTAATTATTTAATTCGAATTTCATGTATTTTTTTTGATTTCTATTTTAATTATACTAATGTATTCACATAATAAAATTATTTTGATAATTAAATTAATATTTCTTTGTCTTTTTATTATTTAAATAGACAAAGAATGTGCCTGTTTGTTTGGTATTAAGTAATAGAATGTAATAGATTTATTTCAATTGTTAATTAAAATACAAATATAGATGAAGAAACTCTACATGAGTGCATTTTCGATATGTACTATTCTGACTGTGTCTGGTCAGGAAACACTCTGGCAAAAAAATATTAAATCCTCTACTCAGGATTTTCTGAGCCAGGTAACCACTACTATTGATCAGCAATATTTAATTACAGGAAGTGCTATTCAAACAGGTAGCAGCCAAAAGGTAGCAGGTGGCAGTAATCAGAATAACGGTTACGATTTTCATTTGGTGAAGCTCAATCAACAGGGAGAGCAGGTTTGGGAGAAATACTTCTCAGGAAATAACCATGACTATCTTTCTGCAACGGTAGCAACCCAGGAGGGAGGATTTTTAGTTTCGGGAACCTCATATTCAGGTAAGGGTCTTGATAAAAAAGAAGATTCCAAAGGAGGTAGCGATATCTGGTTGATAAGAATCAACGAGTTTGGAGATGAATTATGGCAGAAAACGTTAGGGACAATTGCTGATGAAGAAGCCAGAGCTGTTATTCAAACCACGGATTTAGGATTCTTTGTAGCCGGTAATGTACAAAATGCCTCTAAAGGTTATGGCTCCAAAGATGTGTGGATCATCAGGCTTGATAAAGACGGAAAAGAAATTTCACAACTGATTTTAGGTGCGAGAGGACTAGATGAAGTAGAGAAAATGATTCCTACAAAAGATGGAGGTGCGTTGGTAGGGATTTACTCACGCAGCGAAGCTGTGAATATGAGTAATCAGCAATCAGTAATGAGTAATGAAAAAGAGATGATCTCCAATTCAAAAGCTGATCGTTCTACTATTACTAATCACTCATTACCTATTACTTATCAATCCAAAACCACTGAGAATTTCGGAGAAGGTGATTACTGGATCGTAAAGTTGAGCAAAGATGGAAAAGTTGAATGGGAAAAGAATTTTGGAGGAAAAGGAGATGATCATGTAAGAACCCTTGCTTTAACGTCAAACGGATATATTATAGGTGGGGAGTCCAGATCTGAGAGATCAGGAAACAAGACCGTAGGGATTGAAGAAGGAACTGACCTTTGGCTGGTTTCACTAGACGAAAGAGGAAGCGAGCAATGGCAGAAATCTTACAATTTAGGAAACAGAGACGTTCTAATGAGTATGAGTACTATTAGTAGCCTCTCAACTAGCAACTCTCAACCAGCAACTAAGGGCATCTTACTCGGAGGTTACACCCAGGCGGAAGGAAGAATAGAATCTAATGATGAAACGTTCTGGATGCTGTATGTAAATCAGGATGGAAGTGAACAGTGGAGAAAACATGTTAAAGGAAAGGAGAAGAAAAAAGAGGAAAGATTGTCAGACCTGAAATTAAATAAAGATGGTTCGATCATCCTGGCAGGAACCAGCGCAGAGGAATTAGGAAAGGAGAACTGGAAGATTGTGAAGTTAGGAGACAAACAGCTTGATCAGTTAATTGAAAAGCAAGACATTAAAATCTATCCGAACCCGGTATCAGATTATGCGTATGTAGAAATTGGATTTGATTTCAAAGATGCAGAGATCAACCTCTATGATATGGGCGGAAGACAATTGCAGAGCCTTAAAACTAAGAATAGAGTGACTAAGCTGAACACTCAGAATTTAATTCAGGGAGCTTATCTGGTTACTGTAAAAACGGATACTAATAAAACCGCTAATACTAAAATTATTAAAAAATGAAAAGATATTTATTTCTTGTAGTGAATCTGTTTTTATTCAACTGTTTTTATTCTCAGGACACGGGAGGATTTATGCCAAAAGTAGTCTCGCCACCACCATCGGTGATGGAGATGGAAAAATATACGACATATGATGTCAATTTACTGAACGGTGTGGCTTCTTTTGACATCCCTCTCTATACGCTGAAAGCTGGTGATATTAATATCCCGATAACACTGAACTACAGGACTGCCGGGATAAGATACAACCAACAACCCGGAGAAGTGGGTTTAGGATGGCAGATATCCCCTACGTACTTGATATCAAGAATTGTGAATGGAAGAGCTGATGAAGCTCATGAAAGACCAAGTGAAGAAATCACCAACTCTTATCTTTCAAAGCCGGGATACCACCGGGATACTTTTTTGAGTTCATTTAGCTCTTTCTCACTAGGTGCACAACCTCTAGTAGAGCAATATGACAATGATTTTGATATTTTCAGCTTCAATTTGCTTGACAGCAACGGCGAATTTCTTATTGACAACCTGGCAACAAAGAAAATCGCTTCAACCCAAAAAGCGGTAAAATTTAATTACGAACTGGGAAATATAAACAATCAATCAAATTACAAGGCTATCCAAAGTTTTAATGCGGTAGATAAAAATGGTATTAAGTACTATTTTGGCAAAGACCTTGCAGATCCCAACGCAAAATACCATACCCTTTCAGCAGATCCCCCTGCACATACCCAGGTTTGGTATGTTTCCAAAATCGTTGATACCAAAAATAATTTTGTAAATTTTTCCTATAAAACAAATAGCGAATCCCGGTACAATTCTACCTATGTATTTACAGTAAGTGAATCCGTCGCAACTAAGACTTATTATGGAACTGTTTATGATGCATTGTCTTCTGACATTCAAAACGAAGTTTTAGGTCCTCAGGAATCCCTTGTAGTTGATCGAATGACAACGTCCAATGGGCAAAGGATTGAATATGATAGGGATGGGTCAAGTAATAGAATTAAAAGTATAAAAATATATGACAACAAGAATACATTGATAAGAAAAGTAGATTTTATCTATAAAATAGCCCAAAAAATTTTCTTGGAGAAAGTCCATATTTATGACGGAATAGACCCCAAAGCCAAAACCTACGTATTTTCATATTATGACGAAAATGTCGCCCATAATAAGCGTGATCTGTGGGGCTATTATAATGATGAGGGAATCCCCGATTTTATATTTCCACGATACGTTGGCATTGTTGATAATATAACACTTATGGACGCTGTACAAGACTATAATACTACCTACGATATAATAAGCTATAATATATCTCAAACTCCCTTACGTGATGTTCCTGGTTTTCCAGCAATGGAACCAATCACTTCCCTGGATAGACCGAATCATTATTACTCTTTAAAGAGTATAAAATTTCCTACAGGGGGAATCAGGGAATTTGAATACGAGGCCCATAAGTATAAGGGTTATGATGAAGCTTACCATATAGAAAATGCAGATAAATTTTTTGGAATGCGGATCAAAAGGATCATTTCCAGAGACAGAGAACAAAGTACTCCAAATCTTATTAAAGAATACCGGTATGGTTCCGATGGTAGTGGATATGGCAATCCTTTTGAAGATTTCTCTGTTTCTCACTCAACCATCAATGAAAGTTCCAAAATATCTATAAGTGAGGATGGTACTGTTAACACAGGGAGGGTACTGAGCTTCACTAACCAAAATCCATTCTTAGGCTTATTCAATCAACTAGGATACATATATTATCCAAAGGTAACAGAATACAGCTTCGACAAAATTTACAAAGATTTTAATGCTCAATTGGCAAAAGATAAAACGGAATACTATCATCGGGAAGGTATAGCCCCAAATTATTATGCCTTTTTGAAGTACTCAACACACTTTAATAATTATGGTAACTATTATGGTTTTACCAACCTGTCAGGTGGAATAGAGAAGGAAGATAAAAGGATCTATTACATGAAAGATACAAATAATAATTTTGTACCGATAAAAAAAGTTGAGAAACTGATGGGAAGAGCGGACCCAGTTGAGAAAAAAGGGATAAGGATCTCTCCTTTTTATACTTATGCAAGCTCCACACACTCTGGGCTTTATCAGAAATTCCCTAATTCGATGAACTCCTTTTACAATTTTGATCGTTATACCATTAGAGTTTTAAGGGATCTGGAAAAAGGGACAAAGACAACAGATTATTATGGTTCTCAGGAACTTGTTACAGAGGTTACAAAAGATTATGCCAATGCAGATCACCTACAACCCACCGGCCAGAAAACCCTCCATGCCGATGGATCTAAAACCGAAACCCTCTACCGATATGCTCATGAAAAAGGAAACCAGTTGATGATCAGTAAAAATATGGTTGGGATTCCCTTAGAAACAATGACCACTCAAACTATTGGAAATAGTACTAAAACTTTATCAAAGGTAGAAACCATTTATCCCAAAACTCAAACTGAAGCGAATACAAAAACATCAGGATTGGTATTACCGACCTCGGTACTTTCTTATGATATTTCCAATCTTTCATTACCAGGTATTACCGAACTTACCTATGATCGATATGATTCTAAAGGAAACATTCAGCAGTATACCTCAAAAGTTGGAGTTTCAACAACAATTATCTGGGGCTACAATGGAACTCACCCTATTGCTAAAATAGAAGGAGCTAAATTATCTGATATTACCCAATCTTTGATCACTACCATTGTCAATGCTTCCAATGCTGATGCAGCTAATCCCGCTCAGGAACCTGCGCTCATTACGGCATTAGATAACTTTAGAAAGAATTCAGGTTTATCCAATTACCAGATCACAACATATACTTACGACCCTTTAATTGGTGTAACCAGTATTACCCCTCCATCAGGAATCAGAGAAGTGTATATCTATGACACCGCTAACAGGCTGAAAGAAATAAGACAGGATTCCAAAACAGGAAATCTGGTAAAAGAATTCAAGTACAATTATAAAAACTAACCCCTGATGAACAAAATAATTATCCCTATAGGAGCCTTGCTAATCGCAGGATTAGCCCATGCTCAATTAAGCCCGACTGAAAATTATGTTTATTCTAAAACATACCTTGATTATAATGCCAGTAATCAACCTACCAAAACTGCAGAAACCGTAGAATATTTTGATGGTTTAGGGAGACCTAAACAAATTATTAATATCAAAGCCTCTCCTTTAAGAAGAGACGTGGTTACCCATATTGAGTATGATGGTTTCGGAAGACAGGTCAAAGACTTTCTTCCTGTTCCCCAGGCACAAGAGGCTGTCTCAAAAGAGATAGCCTTTTTTATGCAAAAAGGAAAGCTTTCGCTTTCCTAATAGTTGCAAATTGATTAATTTGCATTGTGTTAAGTACGTCAAAAGTAGTCTTTAAAGATTACACCCCCAAAGAAAATCTGCTTTTTCCTCCCAATTTATCGGAGTTGATTGATGAGCGACATCCTGTGAAAATTGTTTCAAACATTATTGATGGCTTGGATATCAAAAGCTTAATTAAAACCTACAAACCTGGCGGAACATCTTGCTACCACCCAAAAATGCTTTTGAAAGTTTTGATTTATGGCTATTTAAGCAATATCTATTCAAGCCGCAAAATGGAGCAGGCCTTGAAAGAAAACATCCATTTTATGTGGCTCTCTGCAATGAGCCGTCCCGATCATAACACCTTAAACAGGTTCCGTAGTGAACGATTGAAAGGTGAGATTAAAGCTATTTTCACACAAATTGTTCTTCTTTTGGAAAAGGAAGGTTTGGTAAGTCTGAAAACCACTTTTGTAGATGGCACCAAGATAGAAGCCAATGCCAATCGCTATACTTTTGTTTGGGGAAGAGCTGTCAAAAACACAAAGAAAGGATTGCAGAGCAATTAGAAGAGCTTTGGAACTATGCAGAAACAGTTGCCAAAGACGAGCTTGAAAATACAGAAAGTATTGATTTTAAAGAAGTAGATTCTGAAAAAGTAACTCAAACCATCGAAAAGATCAATGAAGTTTTGAAAGATAAAAAAGTAGCTTCAAAAGTTCGTCAGAAACTGAATTATGCTAAGAAAAACTGGGCAGATAATTTAGAGAAATATAAAAAACAGCAAGAATTATTAGAAGATAGAAATTCCTATTCCAAAACCGATACAGACGCTACTTTTATGCGAATGAAGGAGGATCATATGCGAAACGGACAACTAAAACCCGCTTACAATCTACAAATTTCTACCCATAGACAATTCATTTTACATTATTCAATTCATCCCAACCCAACAGACACCAAAACATTAGCGACTCATTTACTGGGTTTTGAAGAAAGCTATCATAAAGCTCCCAAAGAGCTTGTTGCTGATGCTGGTTATGGCTCAGAAGAAAATTACAACTTGTTAAAATCTAAGAAAATAAAAGCTTATGTTAAATATAATTACTTCAGAAAAGATCAGAAATCGGGACAAATAACCACTTCACAAAACAATCCTAAATTGGCAAAAATCAGAGAAAAGGTTTTCAAACTTCTTAATACCAGCAAGGGCATCAAACTCAGAAAACAAAGATGCCATGATGTTGAACCTGTTTTTGCAGAGCTCAAACACAACAAAAATTTTAAACGATTCATGCTTCGGGGAAAAAATAAAGTCGAGGTAGAAATCGGCATACTCGCAATTGCCCACAATCTAAAGAAAATGTCAAAAGCAGCCTAAAACAGACTGCTTTTTTGACTTATATCTTCTTTTTTCCAAGATATTTTTTTTATTCAAAATATCGAAATCTTTTTTCAATGAAATACTAAAAAGAGACTGTCCTTTTGAGACAGCCTCATTATTTCCAATCCTTTAGCTAATGCCACCCAGGCCAGCGTTTATGGGCAGGAAAAGATCTTTGCAGAAAAGGCGCTGGAAAATTCTCCTCTGGATAGAATACTGGAACAGAAACAGGTGGGTAATGCCTGGAACACAAAACCGGTAAAGTTTGACTATGGAACCAATACGGCTACAGAGGTCAGAAAATATGTGACCACAACCACTTTCATGGAAGGAAGAACGAATTCCATCTTAAAAGTGGCAGCCAATGATGGGAACTCTGCAAGTGGGTTTTATAAAGCCAATCAATTGTATAAAAATTCAGTAAAGGATGAAGATGGCAATGAAACCATAGAGTTTAAAAATGGCCAGGGCCAGACTCTTTTAGTCAGAAAAGTAGTAGGAGCCGGTCAGAATGCAGATACCTATTATATCTATAATGAATATAACCAATTGGCTTTTGTCCTTCCTCCCGAAGGATCTAATGCTGCTAAAAGCCTAGGAGTAGGTGTCCAGTTTTTAGATGGCTTTTTGGTTAATCATTGTTATCAGTATCATTATGATGGAAAAAACAGATTGGTACAAAAGAAACTTCCGGGTAAAGAATGGGAGCATATGGTGTATGATAAAGCAGACCGGCTGGTCTTTACACAGGATGCAGTCATGCGCCCTACTTCAAAATGGCTTTTTATCAAATATGATAAGCTGGGAAGGGTAATCATGACAGGAATTGTACCTGGAGGAAACAGAGTTGAAATGCAGAATATGATTGGAGGTAATGTGATAACAGAGAACAGAGTTACGACAGCGTTTACCAAAAGCGGAATGCCGATCTATTATACCAATGATCATTTTCCTTACTTTGAAACAGCACACTCAGTTAATTACTACGATACCTATCCTCCGGGATCTCCTGCAGTAACCAATGTTTTTAATTATCAGCTTCTGACCGACAATCCTTCACAGGATCGTAGCACCAAAGGATTACCTTTAGCCTCGTATATTAAAAATATAGAAGATGATGCCTGGACCCGAAACTTCACCTGGTATAATTCCAAAGGTCAGGTGATGGGAAGCAGAAGTATTAATCATTTGGGAGGATATACCATTCTTAACCATCAGCTTGATTTTTCTGGCACACCTCTTAGAATCAGTACTTACCATAAAAGGTTGGCTGGTGATGCCGAAAGACAGATACACGAATACTTCACCTATGACCATCAGAACAGACTTCTGATGCATCGGCATAAGGTAGGTTCCAATCCTCTTGAGATTTTAGCCCAGAATAAATACAATGAGCTCTCCCAATTGGAAAGTAAGAAAGTGGGTGGAGTAAGTGCTGCTGCACCGCTTCAGCAGGTAGATTATCAATACAATATCAGGGGATGGTTGACTCATATTAATGATCCTGCTAACCTGGGAACTGATTTGTTTGGGTATAAAATAAAATACAACCAGGTAGAAGGACTACAAACTCCGAATGTTAACTTTTCTAATCTGAAGGTACTCCCTAAGTTTAATGGAAATATTGCTGAAGTTGACTGGAAGACGGCATCTTCTCCTAATGATAATTTAAGAAGATATGGGTATGTATATGATGGTTTAAATAGATTACTGGCAGGATTTTATCAAAGAGATACCAATCCATCAGCAAGAGAATATTTTGAAAAGATGGATTACGATCTGAATGGAAATATTATCAATCTCAAAAGATCAGCCAATATCCAATCTGGAAATACTGCAGTATTAATTGATGATCTTAACTATCAATATATAGGGAATAGGTTGCAGTCAGTAACTGATATAGTTCAGAATTTAGATGGCTATCCAGGTGGAGGAAATACAATTAGCTATGACTTGAATGGAAACATGATTAAGCATTTGGATAAAGATATAATATCAATAAAATATAATCATCTTAACCTCCCCAATGACTTTACCGTTAATCTCGAAAATGTATCACAAACAACCAAATATATTTATCGATCAGATGGGACAAAAGTTAGAAAGCTATTTAGAAGTGGAGGTAGAGGTGGCACTAAAATAGTGGATTACTTAGATGGCTTTCAATATGAAGAAGGTATTTTTTTTCCATCACACACATTATACTTGTCACCAACTTCTGAAGGTTATTATGATTACCAAGAAAATCGTTATATTTATCAGTACAAAGATCATTTAGGGAACGTGAGAGTAAGCTATGTAAGGGATTCAAATACACAAACTTTAAAGATCTTAGATCAGAACGATTATTATCCATATGGAATGAACCATTTAAAGTATGAAAATTCGTTCTCCGCTGGAATTAATTATAAAAACTATCAATATAACGGAAAAGAGTTACAAGAGATGAAAATGTATGATTATGGCGCTAGATTTTATATGCAAGATATTGGAAGATGGGGTGTTGTGGATCCGCTGGCTGAGCAAATGCGTCGTCATAGTCCTTACAATTATGCGTTCAATAATCCAATAAGATTTATTGATCCGGATGGAAGGAAAGTAAAAGATTGGTACCAGAATAATCTAACTCAAAACATTGAATGGCATAATGGTAGTGCTGAATTAGATGGTTATACTAACTTAACAGCTATAAATAATACAAGAGTGCTTGGCGTTGAAAATGGACAAACGGTTCAGGAATTTAATTTAAATCCTGATGGTTCTTTTACAGCAGATGGGCAATTATTTAATAACGGTGATTCTGCTCCCACATTAATAGGTACTACAATTACAAGTAAACCGGGTTTTGATCTTGCAAAATGGTTATCGCATTTAGGGAATCAAGGTGGAAACTTTTATGCAAACCTTGGAGGGGCGGCTCCTCAGGAATATAACAATCCTTTCTTTAGAGGGGATATAGATAAAATAGTTGATGCTGGAGGTTACTTTGGAGGAATGGCTAACAGTTTAAGTAGAGGAAATGACTGGAAAGACCTCATGGCTTATAGGGTGGATATAATGGCATTAGGAGATTTGGCATTTTCAGCTGCGGGATCAACAAACAGTTCTTCAAATGCTGTAGCAGCAAACCCCGATACACTTAGTTTTTATGGTTCCCAAGCAGTTGGTCTTAATATTTATAGAGGATCTGGAGACAGAATAACTGGTGTTGGTGTTAAAACTCAGGATGTTTATAAAACTAATATGTCAAGAAGTCAAAAGGATTCAATGATAAATCGAGTTAATGCTGATGGTGCTAAATATGATAGAAAATCGGATTCTGTATTAAGAAGAATAATGAAGTCAAGATAATATGAAAACTAAAATAATTTGTATACTAATTTTATTCATTATTTTTTCTTGTAAAAATGATGAAACTAAAAGTTTTAAAGAAGAATTAACTCAATCTATTCAAAGAAAAATTAAACAAGAACTTAAACAAGACGGTTCTTCTTTAGAATCAATTCAGCTTGTAAAATTAGATACTTTAAAAGAATGGCAGGAGGCTGACCTCTTATTGCAATATTCTACTCAAAGATTGATAATATTAAATAAACAGCAGCAACAATTATCAAAAGAGCTTGACAATGTTAAAACAGTTAAGGATTTTGAACAAGTTGAGTTAAAATATGCAAAAGTGAAAGATAGTATAAACCACGAAATAAAAATTACAGAAAGTGTAAGTCATCTGGAACCGAAAAAAGATAAAACGGGTAATTATCAGGCTATTTTTCTTTTAAAAGTGTTTGAAAAAAAATCCAACACAGTTAAAAACGATTCATTATTTATGTATGTAAATGACAAAAAAGTAATATTTACACAACCACAATTTATTGAACAGTGTATTAAGAAGTTTAATAAAAATTAATATTCTATCTCACGAATTTGTAATCCGTGACAAAACAATAACAAAGAGGCTGTCTCAAAAGGTAAAATAATACTCTGAGAATCTCCTAAATGGCAAAAGTTGTCAGACAGGAGTCCGAGAGGTGGGATACTTTTGAGGCAGCCTCTTTTGTGTTTTCTTGAGCTTAAGTAGGGATAATTTCCGATAGAAAACACATGTGTATAACAATAATTTTTCAACTTTATAAAGGTTCCTCCATAGCTTTAAATCAAGTTTTCACGGAAAATAGTTTTTAGCTATTGCTCATAGAGAAAATATGGACTTTAAAAAGCATGAACATGCTTATGTAGAAAGGGACATTGTAAGGAATCTCCCAGCTGGAAAATAAGAAAGTAGGTGGAGTAAGTGCTGCTGCACCGCTTCAACAGATAGATTATGCATACAATATCAGGGGATGGTTGACGGATATCAATAAAGATCAGATGACCGTTCCCAACTTAGGTGGAAAATTATTTTCCTATAGAATTAAATATAACCAGAAGGATGGTGTTACCAACCCATCCCCTTCATTATTTGCTGGAAAAGATGTAAAGCCTAGATTCAATGGAAATATTGCTGAAGTAGACTGGCGGGCTGTTGAAAGTTTAGGCGCCAATCCTCCCATTACTCCGAAAAGATATGGCTATGCTTATGATGCATTAAACAGATTGACGGCAGGTTATTACCAAAACCCCAATAATCCTAACAGTAGAGAAAATACAGAATCCCTGTCTTATGACCTGAACGGGAATATCACCAACCTTTACAGGACTTCTGTCATTGAGAATAATAATACGCCTACCGTCATTGACAACCTTACTTATACCTACAGCGGAAATCAGGCAACAAAAATCAAAGATGACAGCGGAAACAAGACCGGTTATGAAGGTATAGAAGGCTGGCCTATTGAATATGATTTGAATGGGAACATGAAAAATATGAGGGATAAGCAGATTACAGGAATTGGATATAATTACCTGAGTCTTCCCAATATTATTAACATCGATTTGGGTCAAGTAACCACAAATATCAAAACAAAATACCGTGCTGATGGTGTAAAACTGAGAAAAGAAAACATTAGAACTTCTACAGGTTTTGCGGGAACAGATACGAATACACAGGAGACTGATTATCTGGATGGCTTTCAGTATTTAAAAAGTACTTCTACGAGCTCAGGAGGGGGTGGAGTTTCGGAAATGATACTAAGCAGAGCATACGAACCCGAGGCATTTTCCCCAATAAGAGAACCTGAAAATGAAGCCGGTCCTTATGAAACTCTGATTACTGCTGACCTAGCAGTTCCCACATTACAGTTCATTCCAACAGCAGAAGGTTTTTATGACTATATAAAAAATCAGTATATTTATCAGTATAAAGATCATTTAGGAAATGTAAGAATAAGTTTCGGAAGAAACAGCGCAGGCGCTCTTGAATTGACGGATGCCAACGACTATTACCCCTTTGGAATGAACCATTTGAAAACCGGTAATGCTTATTTCGGAGCAAGCTCATATAAAAACTATAAGTATAATGGCAAGGAGCTGCAGGAGACGGGAATGTATGATTATGGAGCGAGGATGTATATGCCGGATATTGGAAGATGGGGAGTTGTCGATCCGTTAGCAGAAGCTTCAAGAAGATTACCCCTGCTGGCGCGAATTTCACGCTCGTTCCCGAATAAAGTAATCAATAATTTATAAATCAATCTGATAAATTAATACTTTTTGGATTACCTAAATAAATTGAAGAGTTAAATATACAACTGCCGCTTCATAAAAATGAGCGGCAGTTTTGTTTTTAATACCATCCTCTTCTGGCAGCATTGATAATGGATCCTAAGTTAAGAACCAAAGTATATCGTATTCTTTTAGCATAATCTTTAAAACCTGGTTCAAAGCCCAATGAAGATTGAATAGGAAAGAAGATTTCGACGAAGTCCGGAATCAGCCTTAACTTTATTCCGCTATCCCAGATAAACTGAGTTGGATTATTTTTGTTTTTATAAACTCCGGCATCTGCGTAGACATGAAATATTTTCCATACACTGGTATCCACATTGAAGGAAGTAATCCACTGATTTACGGTTCCTGGGATGAAAGATTTAAAACCCCCGTCAGCCAGAATAAACTGTTGGGATAAAAAACCGCTATTGGCACTTTCACCTAAAAGGTTGTAAGAAAAAGAATAATTGGATACTCTTGAGATTCCGTAATCAAATGTATTGTTTCTGGTATCGTTTCTGACAAAATATCCGGCAAACAGTCGGAGACTGAGCTTTTGCTTTGGTGCGAATTCCCATCTGTAAAAGCCTTCTGCCGTGATTTTATTAAAATCTTCCATCCCCTGGGCGCTAACACTCAGACTTTTTTCGTGGATCATCTGGTTATCCGTATATCCATATCCTATACTCCACAGGTTATATTTATCATAGTCTCTATTGGCAATCCTTAAAGGGTTTAGGTCCCTTTCAAAATAATTATAAGAAATACTGACTCCTCTTCCTACTGTACTTCGTGGGTTTTTTCTAAAGCTGATATTCGAAAATATTGATGCTTTCCTGTAAGCAAGATTATAGTCGTAATGGAAGTAGGCTCCTGAAACTCCAAATGTTAAGCTTCTGATGATGCTTTCAGCTGGTAAAAAAGAATAGGAGACAGCTCCGGAACCGGTGAGTTTTCCTGTACCTGTACTATAAGTGGGGGTGACTGAATAAAGAAACTTCTGATCAAAAAATGATTGATTCTTAAAGTTGAACCCCAATAGGAACTTATCATAGGTATTATTGAAGCGGATCCTAGGACTTATATAGATTTCATTAAATTCCGGGTTAGGAATATCTTTAATAAGCTTTAATTTAATCCTTTTGGCATTTGAAAACAGTCCTTTGGAATATAAGAAGTTGTCCCGATATTGAGCTTCAGGGAAAATATAATCGTTATTCAGTGTAATTTTATAGATATCCAAAGCAGGAATAGTAACTGTTGTCGATTTTTCATTCCCATCTGTTTCTACCCAATATTCTTTTTTTTCCTTTTCTGTCGTTTGAGTTTCTAGTTTAACCGGAATAGGAGAGGTCGTATTTTTAGTGATTTTAATATGCAGTGAATCGTTTTCTTTTTTGAATTTCTGTAATTTGAAATTAACCCTGTTTTTTTGTTTTAAAAAGTCGGCCAGATAGCTGGTTCGGTTATCTTTTTCAGCAAGTTCTTTTAAGAAATCTCTTGCATCGATTGGCTTATCTGTATTTTTAGCAATAAAGGTTTTCACTAAGTCGTCAAAATTCTCATATCCCATTTTATCGGCTGAGTAATTGAATAAGCTTCCCGTTTCAAAGCTACTGATAGCCATGACATTGAAGTTACTTAACACACTGAACTTTTCATCAATTTTCTGATCCAGGTTTTGAGACATGATATATTGGTAGGCTAAACCGTATCGATCGATCAATTTCACATTGGATGCATGAAATAGTTTTAAAGGTTTTATCCCGAAAATTCTAGCCTCAGGTAATTTCCCTAAAAGTTTAGTCTCTCCATAGAATTTTTTCAGGTACTGAATTTCCAGATAAGATTTTATGCCATTATTAAACCAATGATCATCTTGTTTATCTGTAATAATACTTTCGTCAAGAACTTTCTTGGCAATAATTCCAAAATAATCTAAATCAGCTTTTTCAGCATCAGTAAACAGCTGGAATTTAAATCTCCAAAACCTGATATCATTGTTACCAAAAAAATCTTCATTAGCTCTGAATTTATCAGAGATGAACAAGTGGCTTGGAATGGTTCCTATTTTTTCTTTGATAAATTTTAAATGAAGCGGGAGGTAGAATTCAAGATTTTCTTTCTCTTGTGGTGATAAAGGATATCCAAATTGTATCTCGGTTTTGATGTCTTCCGTATTAATAATAATGGAAGGATATTCTCGCAGAGATAATAAAAATTCGGGATCTGAATCTAAATATCCTTTAAATGAGTTGGTCTCGGTTTCAGGCAGATTACTTTTAATAAAGTATTCGGATGGAGTGTCGAATTTTACAGCCCAATGAGTATTGAAACTGATAGATTCCTCGATATCGTGGTAGTTTCTCTTAGAAATATTGTCCGGATCGAAATGATCCGGAACAATAAAGAAATATTTTAAAGCTATATTTTTATCAGATGTTCCATAGCCTGTAAATTTTTTATCAGGAAGCTGCATCTGATAATGCAGTTGAATTCTAGTGCTTTCACCAGGATGAAGTGGTTTATTGAGAGGAATAAACAGGTTTTCTTCTGTTGTATTCTCTACCGGAGTAACCAAATTTCCAGAGCTTTTTACAGTAAGCTGTAAAAGCTGGCCTAATTGTTCAGGTTTTGCAAAGTGTAAATCATTGTTCCTGTCTTCCAGCTTTCTGTAAACTAAAGATGTTCCTCTTTTTTTATAAGCGGACACCCAGTTAAGGAACTTTATGGTGTTTAAATCTTTTGACGAATTATTATAGTATACCAATTCCTGGCTTATTTCCAGCAATTTTTTATCTGAAGATAATTTCGCTTCAATGTATATACTGTCTTTTTGTCCAGAAACCTGTACAATTCCCCAAAATAAAATAAGGCAAATACTAATCTTTCTCAATACTGTGATAAAGTATCAAATATAACTTATTTTATACAGATTTTATAAATTTACTATTAAGCTTTTTTTAAAGAATTGACATAGGCTTTCCAACCTTCATTTTTGTAAGTTATGGCTGCTTCCTGAGGGTTTTCTGATTTATAAATTCCTCTTCCTACAATAATAAAATCGGTATGAAGATTTTTGAAAACATGTTCCGGAGTATTATATTGCTGTCCTTTTCCATCACCTGAATCTGCTAAATTTACTCCAGGAGTAAATAATAAAATTTCTTCAGGAATTGGGTTTTGAGATACCCCACCGATAACATTGGGATGAGATAAAGATACTTTAAGCGCTTCTTCACGGTAGCTGTTGGTGGTTAATGTTCCTTTAGAAGACATGCCTATAATAGCTACAACCCCTACATTTTTAAAACAATCTAAAGATTCAAAACCTCCGATTACCTGTGATGTAACGAAATCTGCCCAATCTGTAATTTTAAAAACACCACTTGTAAACTGTAGTTCCTGAGTATTTCCAATATCAGCAAATTTTCGGTCTTCCATAAGTAAGAACTGGTGTTTAGCAGCTAATTCTTTTAAAGGAGTGATGGTTTTTTCATATTCGAAATCAGAAATGATATCGATGTGAGTTTTTAATGCAACAACGTGTGGACCTACTTTATCAGCGAGCTCCAACAATTCTTTAGTGGTGGTAACGTCTGCCGATGCAATAAGGTTGGATTGTTTGGTGATTGCTAATTCTAATAGTTTCTTAGAAACAGAATGTTGAGCTGATTTTAATTTTTGCTCATAAGAACCTCTTATTTTTTCTTCAAACTGAATATGGTTTCCTAAAAGGAAATCGTGAATTCTTTTCACCTCTTCATCAGAAAGTTCTCCATTTTCCTGAAGAATTGTACATACTTCCGAGATATTGAAAAGGGTATGGACTCTGTATCCTTTACTTTCTAAAAGCTGTTTCCCTCCCTGCTCTCTGTCTAGTACTACAACGATATCAGCAACTTTAAGGTCTTCCTGCTCAACTTCAGCAATGGTTTCTAATAAAGATTTTCCGGAAGTAATAACATCTTCTACCAAAAGACAGTTCTGCCCTTTCTGGTAAATTCCTTCAATCATTTTCTTGGTACCGTAATCTTTTGCTTCTTTTCTTTTGATAATAAGCGGAATATAGCTTTCCAGTGACATAGCTGTTGCCATAGGAAGAGCAGCATACGGAACTCCACAGATTAAATCAAAATTATCCAAAGGAAGCATTTCCAATAAATAATTAGCAAGATTCTTTAAAATTTTAGGATCTGAAGCTAAAGGTCTCAGGTCAACATAAAACGGACTTTCAATACCACTTTTTAAAGTGAATCTTCCAAATTTAATGATGCCTAGCTTATAACACTCCAAGAAGAATTCTTTTTTACTTTCCATTATTTTTTATTAGATGTTGCAAATTTAAGGATTTGTAATAAGGCTTAAAAATTTATCAATTAAATTATAAATAAAAAGCCATCCCAAAAGTATAGGGACGGCCTGAAAGAATATTTTTTTGTAAATTATTTTATAATCTGTGCATCGATTATTTTGGTGTTTCCGGTGTTTATTTTTTGTTCTACTTCCCAAAGAAGGAATTTATCCACTTCTTTTATCAATTTAGGAATCACCAGATATAAAACAGCTAAGTCATCGAGAACTCCCAGAACAGGGACTGCAACTTCTGGAATAAGGTCGATAGGTGAGATGATATACACAATACCTAACAAAGGCAAAATGATATCAATAGATCTCATAGGGTATATTCCCTTTTTCCAATACTTAACCATTCTAAAGATGTCTGGAATTTTTTTCACAAACCCTTTGTGGTTGATGGCCTCTTTAGCCAGGTTTAACTTAGAATATTTCATTTTGTGTTTGGTTTTAAAATAAATTTTCAACGTTATAAATTTCGCAAATTCTATACCAAATACTTATAAAAATTCGTTAAAAAATTATTTGACAATATTGTCGATACATTGATGCACAAATTCTGTATTCCAGTCAGTATAAGCATCTTCCTTAATTAGAATTCTTCCTGTTTTATCCAGTACAAATGTTGTTGGGAAGACTTTTGGCAATAGCTTTTCTGAAATAGGGCTTTGGGCAATATATACAGGAACCGTGTAATTATTTTCCTGAAGGAACTTTCTTACTGCTGATTCTTCATCTTTCATAGCGATCAGTACAAAATCGACATGATCTTTTCTTGTATCATACAGTTTCTGAATAGAAGGCCATTCTTTTCTGCAAGGGGGACACCATGTTCCCCAGAAATTTAAAAAAACAGGTTTATCTCTGAAGTTTTTAAGATTGGTGCTTGGAGCATTAATCCCTTTAAGCTCGATATTGTAATCATCTTTACCTACAGTAACTGCATTTTCAATAGTAGCAATAGGAAAAAACTGATCTTTCAAAAAGTTCCTTACACCGGGTATGAGAACAATAATACCGATAATGGCAATTAATACAATATAAACGATATTTTTTTTCATTTGTTATTTTTTTTATTGTTACTTCCTGTTTTCCAATTGAGATGGAATCTTATAATAATTCTAATATTTCCTGTACAGCATCTTTACCTCTGTTTTTGGCATAGTAAATTTGTAGATCATTATAAAATTCATCTTTTGGATATCCTTCAGGATCTGCTTTATATTTTAATAATAATTCTTTCCCATATTGAGGGCGAGGTCCCCATGAATTTTTAACTGTAAAATCATCATTAAGAATAATGACTTTCGGGATTGACTCGGTCCCATTGGTTAGGAACTGATTAATTAAAGTTTTATCACCATCTCTCAAAAAAATTCTGACTTCATTTTTGCCTTCAAAAAATTTAATAAGAGCAGGGACAGTTGCACTTGCATCACCACACCATGCTTCGGAAATAATTAAAATTTTCCCGTCAAAATTTTTAGATTTTAATATTTTGAGCTGTTCTTCATCAGGGGTGTACTTTTTTAAAGTTCTATCCATTCTTTGAAGACCCAGTTCATAATATTGCTTATAATCAATGTCTTTCTGATTGTCAGGACTTTCAAGTCTTTGTCTTCCAATGTGAACATATTCCTCAAAACCGATCCCTTTATCCCAATATTCTTTCATGATGCTCATGGTGTATGTATTTAGAAATTATTTAGATTTCTTGTTTTATTAATTAAAAATAGATCTGCCAATACGAAAGCGGCTAAACTTTCCACAACAGGAACAGCTCTAGGAACTACACAAGGATCATGTCTTCCTTTTCCTTCAACGATAACAGGGTTTCCATCTTTATCAATGCTATCTTGAGGTCTTAAGATAGTTGCCACCGGTTTGAAAGCTACCCGGAAGTAGATATCCATTCCATTAGATATCCCGCCTTGAATCCCTCCAGACAAATTGGATTTTGTTGTAAAGTCAGTGTTAAAAGCATCATTATGCTCTTTTCCAGTCATTTTTGCTCCACAAAATCCACTTCCATACTCAAAGCCTTTACAAGCGTTGATATTAAGCATTGCTTTTGCAAGTTCTGCCTGTAGCTTAGAGAAAATAGGCTCTCCGATTCCGACCGGAACATTTTTGATGACACAGGTAATCGTTCCACCAATAGTATTTCCTTCTTTTTTTATTTCTTTGATTCTTGAAATCATCTTTTCGGCTGTCTCAGCGTCAGGGCAACGAACATCATTGCTTTCCGTTTTTGAGAAATCCAGATCCTGATAAGGCTTTTCACAAAAAATTTCGCCCACGGAAGAAACGTAAGCATTGATTTCAATGTCAGATAAGAGTTGCTTAGCAAGCGCACCCGCAACGACCCAATTCATTGTTTCTCTGGCTGATGATTTTCCACCTCCGCGATAGTCTTTGATTCCAAATTTTTGGTCATAGGTAAAGTCTGCATGACTGGGACGGTACGCACTGGCAATGTGATCATAATCCTTAGACTTCTGATTTTCATTTTCAATGACAAAGCCAATAGGAGTACCTGTGGTTTTCCCTTCAAATATTCCTGAATGAAATTTTACTGTGTCACTTTCTTTGCGTTGTGTTACAATTGCCGATTGACCAGGTTTGCGACGATCCAATTCGTACTGAATTTTATCAAAGTCAATAGTTAAACCTGCCGGAAAATTATTGATTATTCCACCATAAGCCACACCGTGACTTTCTCCATATGTGGTAAGACTGAGAAGATTACCTAAAGTATTGAACATAGTACAAATTTACGGCTTTTTCTTAATATAATAATGCCTTTGTATATTGTTCTATTGATCAGTGTTAGAGATGCAATTAATAATGTGTTCTGCTTGCTTTCTTTCAGCAGGAATCATCGTCTTCCAGAAGAATCCTTTTTGAATAGTATTTTTATGGATCAACTGGGGTACAATGTCCGTTTTTATATCATCAATCAGGTAGCCTGGTGAAATAGCAGGTAGGGGTGTTTCGAAATTATAAGGATAATTTTTAGATACATTGAATTCCAGATTGCCTATTTTGAAAGTGCTGAAAGATGTTGGCTCGTACACAGAAGGTTTGTATAGCTGTTCTTTTTCAAACTTTCCCATAAACGAAGCCATTTTGTAACTGGGAAGATGTGTAGCAATAAAGGCAGGAAAGGATAAAAATAAGATTACAGCAATACTCATCGCTGAGAATATAAGGAGTGCTTTTTGCCGATTGAAATATTTGAAAAAGATGACGAAGAAGATCACAAAAAATACGTCGAGAAAAAAACGATATTGAGCAGAAAAAAGAAGAACTAAAATACTTTTAATAAGTAAAGAGCCTGCAATTAAATACGCCATTTTATCTTTTTTTCGCCAGGAAAAAATACTGAAACCTATGAGTCCTAAGATCAGGAGAATATTAATTTTAGATTTGATCCCATTTAAGAAAAGCCAGTTTTTAATATAATCTGATGAGGTGAATTGTTGTATTTCTTCGTAAGAATACTGCATATCATAGGTCTTTTGGATAGCATATTGAGAAGATATTTTTAAGACTTCAGGATTAGGTTTCCAGTAAACTCCGATATCACCGACAGGAACGGGAAAGATAGGGTAGCCGAATGTCCAGATGTTTTTAAGAAAGAAAAGTAAAATTAACAGGAACCCAGGAATAAGAGTTTTTAGGGTGGGTTTTATGATAAAAGCAGAGTAGGACAAAACCAGAATAGGGAGCCAGATCATAGTCGGTTTTATGGCAAAAACAAAAGCAGAGAATAGAAAGAGATGAGATGCCTTGGCATTTCCGGATATGATTTCGTTTAAAATAACTAATGAGAAGATAATGACTGGCAGATCCGGGCTTGGAGATTGAGAAAATAACAGCATAACCGGAATAAACAAGAGCTGGATCCATGATTGCTTTTCAATAATATAGATGCTATATACAAGGAGAATAATGGCATTTATTCTTAAAAAAGGATCCGAGAAATTAGAAAATCCAGCCTGGAAAATATGCCAAACTGACATTTGTCCGAGGCTGAGATCCAGATTGGAAATGCCTTTTATCAGTCCGTATTCTGAAAGCCATTTTATTGAGGGCACATAATATCCAAAATGATCTAATATGTAAGGATAGTATGAACTGCAAAAAAGGATAATTAATGTTACAGCAGAAAATAAAAAGATATCTTTTTTCAGGAACCTGTACCACTCAATATATAATCTTTCTTTAAAAAAGAAAAGAAGGCCTATCATAATTACAGGCATTTCTACATAAATATCCAGGGGAATAAAAAAGGACACCATAGTCCATAGGGTACTAACGGTTAGTATTCCGGCTAAGATTTTACCGGCGATCCCGTTCAAAGTCCCTGCAAAAGATTCCATAGCTTTTCCAAGGCCTGATAAGGCTGAAAGAATGAGAATAGAAGATAATAAAATCAGAATCATAAAAAAAGATTGCTTAAAAATAAGCAATCTTTTATTCTTGTATATAAAATTATTAATTCCGTGGTTTTACTCTTCCGTCTTTTCTATCACCGGCCCTTCCGATTGTATAACCGGTAGCACCACCTACAACACCTCCAATTACAGCACCCAGTCCTCTGTTGTTTTTACTAATGATAGCACCAGCTGCTGCTCCACCTACTGTACCAATGATGGTACCTTTGGCTGCCTTACTCATTCCTTTTTTCTGAGTAGTTCCTTGTGATGAGTTATTTCCATTATTAGCATAAGAACCGTTGTTATTTGATTGAGACTCTCTGTCTCTATATACGGTTCTTGTTTTTGTAATTACTTTAGGTTGTGAATTATGGGATGCTACTGCTCTTGTTTTTTTAGCCTCGACCATACTATCTGCTTTTTTCTGAGCTTCATAAACCATTTTTTCCTTTTCAATGGCCAGTTTTTGCTTTTCTATCTCAAGTTGCTTAGCCTGAAATTCAATTTTCTGCTGCTCTAATGACTTTTCAGCCGTCTGATCGTCTTTCTTACAAGCGGTCATTAAAAATAACGACACGATTCCTGTTAATACTATATTCTTCATAATTCAAATTTTATATAATGAGCTTAAGTGAAAAATAACTTGAGCTGTGTAGGTGTTTTCAATTTTGGAGCCAACTTTTAGTTAACTGATGTTAAAAATTCAGAAAAATTCAGAAAAAATATAGGCGTGCAGTATAAATACCCTTTATAAAAGGCTTTTTTCTCATTATGAATGGGAATCTGAGGTCAATAATTATAATTTAATCATAAGAATGTTAATTTATGAAGCCAGTTGTTAATTTTTGGATGAGAAGGCATAGAAATTGCGTTTTGTACCGAACTTTTCAAGAATCGATAGATTGAATGTTTTGTAAGCTGTAAGAGGATTATTATCAGGCATTACTGAGCTTTTTTAATAAAGTGACGATGATTTAACTGTTGATTTTTATTAAGTTCATATAAAATCTTTATTTTTGAATACCAAATTATATCAAAATATGAAAAATAATTTTAATGCCCAGATCTTCTTCTGGCGTTCGCGGATTTACCGCGATGATCAGTTGGTCTGAAAAAGAATAAATAATTTTAAAAATAAGATTTAACTCTTGCAGGTTAAAAGAATCTAACTAAATAAGTACTCTTCTATGTTTTAAGATTTTCTTCGGAATAAATAAAAAAATATTTTCAAGAAACAATAAATAAAACATTATTACGATATATTAATCATTGAAATGAAGTACTTTTAAGATGGGATTTTATTCCCGGATAAAATATTGAAAAAGATAGAATTTTTAATTTACGATATTCTATTTCGATACTAGAAATAGATTTTTTCATCATTTGTGTTTTTTGCGGCCTCTTCGGAGGTCGTTTTTTGTTGATATAAGTAAAGTATTTTTTTACAAATCAGTTACTTTAAATCTTAAACTGTTTGTAATAATTACTTTTAATCGGTTTTCTAGTGTGTGAAAAATATTTTCATAACTGAGGAATTGATTTCTAATATAAAATGAGTACATCATCATTTGAAAATTAAAGAATACATCATAAAAGAGCTCTTATATGCCCTTGTATGCTTGATATTTTGAATCAAGAATCCTTTATGATATTGTAAAATTATTATAAAAAATATTAATATGTATACTAAATATTAGTAAAAAACGATTTAGATTTGTAGGATTAATATAAATAATGATAACTTATGAAGAGATTTTCTATTTTTTTAATACTTCTTCTTTGTTTGATCGATGTGGGGTTATATGCTCAAGGCCCGACAGCTTTGCCATATGTTCAGGATTTTTCCACGGCAAATGATCTCACACTGGTTAATGGAAGTCAAATCAATAAATGGGAATACGGTTCCGCGACAGGTAATGCAGCGAGCTCCATTTATATTTCGAATAACGGAGGAACAACTAATGCTTATACAACAGGTAACACGAGTATAGTTCATGCTTATAAGGATGTTCTCATTCCGGCAGGTTCTACCGTGGCTACTTTAGCATTTGATTGGAAAGCAGGTGGGGAAAGTACATATGATTATTTAAGAGTTTGGCAGGTACCTGCTACTTTTACACCAACAGCAGGAACTCAAATTACTGCCGGAGGGGGTAATATTCAGGTTGGTCAATTTAACCAACAAACCACATGGCAGACTTACCTTAGTACAACGTTAAGCGTCAATAGTTTTGCCGGTAATACAATGCGTCTTGTATTTGAGTGGGTTAATGATGATAGTGCCGGGACACAACCACCTGTAGCAATTGATAATATCAATTTGTCAATTCCTACATGTCTTTCACCTTCTGCTCCGGTTGTATCGGCAGTAACGGCTACTACAGCGACATTGGGCTGGACTGCACCAACTCCTGCACCAGGCGTAGGATATGAGTACTATTTTAGTACAACCAATACACCTCCTACGGCAGCAACGACCGGAACAGCGGCTACCGGAATATCAGCAACCGCAACACCACTTTTACCAAATACAACGTATTATTGGTGGGTGCGTTCAGTTTGTAGTGCTACTGATAAAAGTATCTGGATTGCAGGATCTAATTTTACGACTACACAAGTAGCGGCCACTATTCCGTATATTCAGGATTTTTCTACCGGAAATGATTTTGGATTTAGTAACGGGACGCAACCTAATAAATGGGTATATGGTTCAGCTACAGGGAATCCTGCAGGTTCTATTTATATTTCTGACAATGGAACTGCAAATAATTATAATACCGGGCTCAGCAGTATTACTCAAGCCTATAAAGATATTCTTGTACCAGCTGGAACTACTACCGCTACTTTATCATTTAATTGGAAAGCAGACGGAGAAAGTTCTTATGATTATTTAAGAGTTTGGTTGGTACCGGCTACTTTTACTCCGACTGCAGGAACTCAGATTACTACAGGAGGGGGAAGAATCCAGCTGGGAAACAATTATAATCAACAAACGAGCTGGCAGACTTTTCTTGATCCGGCTTTAGATATCAGCAGTTTTGCAGGAGCAACAATGCGTTTGGTCTTCGAATGGAGAAATGACAGTAGTGGAGGTACACAACCGCCAGTAGGAATTGATAACATTAGCTTATCTATTCCTACATGCTTAATACCGACTGCTTTAACTTCATCTGCTATTACATCTAATTCTGCAACTTTAGCATGGACTGCACCTTCTCCAGCTCCGGCCAATGGATATGCATATTATATCAGTACTTCAAGTACACCACCGGTTGCAGGAACTGCTCCATCTGGAACAAGTACAGGAACTTCAGTGACATTGCCTTCTCTGGCTCCGAATACAACCTATTATTGGTGGGTGAAATCTGTTTGTAGCCCAACAGATAGTAGTATCTGGGTTTCAGGTACAAACTTTACCACAACACAAATACCGGCAACTATTCCATATAACCAGAATTTCTCCGGAGCGAATGATTTTGGCTTTACTAACGGAAGTCAGCCTAATAAGTGGGTGTATGGTTCGGCTGCTGGAAATCCTGCGAATTCTATTTATATTTCAGATAACGGAACTGCAAATAATTATAATACAGGGCTTACCAGTGTTACCCAAGCTTACAGAGATATCGCTGTTCCCGCAGGAACTACTGCCGCTACTTTATCATTTGACTGGAAAGCAGACGGGGAAAGTTCTTATGATTATCTAAGGGTTTGGCTGGTACCTGCATCTTATGTTCCTACTGCTGGAGTTCAGATTCCAACAGGAGGAGGAAGAATTCAATTAGGAAATAATTATAATCAACAAACGAGCTGGCAGACTTATTTTAATACCAATTTGGATTTAAGCACTTTTGCCGGGACGACAATGCGTCTGGTATTCGAATGGAGGAATGACAGCAGTGGTGGTACTCAACCTCCGGCAGCTATTGATAATATCAATTTGATTATCCCTACATGTAAAGTGCCTACAGCGATGTCTGTTGGAACAATAACATCCAATTCTGCAACAATAAGCTGGACAGCACCATCTCCGGCACCAGGGATGGGATATGCTTATTATCTTACAACGACCAATGTGCCACCAGTTGCAGGAACTGCACCAACAGGAACAAGTACGGGGACCTCAGTGACATTACCGTCTCTTGCTCCAAATACGACTTATTACTGGTGGGTAAAATCTGTTTGTAGCTCAACGGACAGCAGTCTTTGGGTTGCGGGTCCTACTTTTACTACCACACAAATACCGGCAACTATTCCATATAATCAGAATTTCTCCGGAGCAAATGATTTTGGATTTAGTAACGGAACTCAACCTAACAAATGGGTATATGGTTCAGCTACAGGAAACCCTGCAAATTCTATTTATATTTCAGATAATGGAACTGCAAATAATTACAATACAGGGCTAAGCAGCGTTACTCAAGCGTACAGGGATATTCTTGTTCCTGTAGGAGCTTCTATTGCTACTTTATCTTTTGATTGGAAAGGGAATGGAGAAAGCACATACGATTACCTAAGAGTATGGCTGGTACCTGCATCATTTATGCCTACTGCAGGTGTACAGATTACAGCGGGTACAGGAAGAATACAATTAGGAAATAATTATAACCAGCAGTCTACATGGCAGTCATATCTGAATGCTAATTTAAACATCAGCAGCTTTGCAGGTACTACCATGCGTCTGGTATTCGAATGGAGAAATGACAGCAGTGGTGGTACTCAACCTCCTGCTGCCGTAGATAATGTAAGGTTAATTATATGCAGTACTGCAACACCTACTGTAACGGTGAGTGGTATTACTCATAATGCTGCTAATATTACATGGCCTCAGGATATTGGAGGCGCATCTTATAATGTAAGATACAGACCTGTAGGTTCTGGTGGAGCATGGACTACAGTAAGTGTTCCTGCTGTTGTTGCTCCGGCAACAACGAATAGCTATAGCTTGACAAACTTACTGCCGGCAACTTTATATGAAGTAGAAGTAGCTGCAGTTTGTAACAGTATTCCTGGGAATTATTCTCACAATGAATTTTTAACAAGATGTGATCCTACACCTCCAAACGTTACGGTAAGTAATATTACTACAACTTCTGCCTTGATAACTTGGGCGCCACTTGCAACCAGCTCTTCTTATAAAATGAGATATAGAATAGTGGGCAGTGGTAATACAGGATGGAGTGCTGATATTATATTACCTTTAGCGCCAACCAATACTTATCTTTTACCAGGCCTTAATGTTTATACTACTTACGAAGTTCAGGTTGCGAATAAGTGTGATAACGAAACTACGTATAACGGATGGTCGTCTCCTGCGGTATTTACTACGGAGAGAACATGTGATTTACCGCCTCCGGGATTAACGATCACTAATTTAACACCAATCACTGCTACGGTAATCTGGGATTCTTTCCCTGGAGCTACTTATATCCTGAGATATAGAAAAGTAGGTATTCCGAGCTGGACTACAGTGGCGTTAACCAACAATAATTATATTATTACAGGATTAACCGAACTGACAAAGTATGAAATGGAGGTTGCTAATGTGTGTAATGGTACACCGGGAACTTATACACCTCCTTATTACTTTACAACACCTACCGTAGTTTATTGTCAGATGTCTTCCGGAAACTCTGCGAGTGAATTTATTTCAAAAGTTACGGTAAAGCCTACAGGTAAACCAACGATGGAAAATGCTTCTGACGCATCAAACTATTCAGACTTTACAGGAGATCCTACGAAATTTATAGAATTGATTCAAGGTTCTACAGGGAATGAGATTTCCATAGAAAAATCATGGACCGGAAATAACTATGATGAAGGAATAGCTGTGTGGATTGACTTTGATAGAAATGGATCATTTGACATTGATGAAAGAATTCTGGTATCTTCACCGAATACTACAACACCTGTTAAAGGGACTTTCAATGTACCAACTGATGCATTTATCAGTACTACGGATTATAAATATGTAGTGATGAGAGTGGCTATGCAAAGAGAAGGTATTCCTGTAAATTGTTTAAGTTTCGCAAATGGGGAAGTTGAAGACTATACCGTGAGGATTTCTAAAAATCCAGTGCCTAATGCAACTAATCAAACGGATATCTTGATTTATCCTAATCCGGTGAGCACAGTGTTGAATGTGAAGAATATCAGCAAAAGAGCAAATTATAAACTTTATAATGCAGCGGGCCAGCTGGTATCTAGTGGGATTATCTTAAACAATAAGATTGATGTAAGCAGATTGATTAATGGAGTATATGTAATCGACATCGAAGATGTTCAGGGTTCGGCTCAAAAGAAATTTATTAAAGAATAATTGATCAATCAATTTTAGATAGAATAAGCCCTCAGAAATGAGGGCTTATTTTTTTTAAACATATAAGAGTTTTGCTTTTCCTTGTTGTAATAAAAAGCTCTTCTGATATCAGAAGAGCCAATAGACAGAAATATGATGTATTAAAAAGTGTTTCAAATAAAACTTCCCGATTAAGGGAAGTTATGATTATCAGTTCCTTTAAGTCAGAAGATAAACACTAAGTGATGAACTAATAAAGGATTGTTATTCAAAACTATTAATAAAAAATTCACCAACTTATGATTTGAGTCATAAACTAAGGATTATTTAACCCTTAGTTTTAAGGTATCAATCCAAAGTCATAGTAAACCATCTTCATCAATGGTTTCATTACCCTCAGTTTACTGAGGGTTTTAAAATGATACTACTACCGTTAAATTTTAATTATACTCTCTGATCCCCAGTGCCATGCTGGGGATTTTTTTGATTAATAAACACAAAAAATCCCTAAACTGTTAAGAATAGGGATTTCTTTGAGGTACCTAGCGCTCTTGAATCCATATAACAATAAAGCCTAATATATATTCATTTCATTGATTTTAAGTGTTTTATATAGTTGTTAGAAAATAGTAAAACTATATAAATACCAATAGACGACCCCTGTTTTAGTCCCTGATTTTAAAAGTAGGGACTAAATATAAATAAGGGTATTCAAAAGAAACAATTTCTAAGTTAATAATTATGCGGTCTGTGTATAAAGATCCAACTAAGGCTCCGGAGGAGATTTACAAGCCAATTGGTTTGACTAGAGCAAAGTTTTATCGTTATGCTAAAATTCTTGATAATCATACGAATGAAGAAATAAAAAAATGTCGATAAAAAAGTAGTAATTTAGATTGTATCATAACTACGACAAACTATAAAATAGCTATGAGAGAAGGTATTTAAAAGCAAACGAGCTATATAAAAAATCATTATAAGTATATAAAAATTACGTAATTTGCCTAATCTATACAGTACAAAATGGAAACACTATCCGCAACATCAAATATTGCTAATAAAGTAAGAAATACGAGGTTACCTCGTACAAAACCTTTAATGCCATTGTTCGAAGTAATAAGTAACTCTATTCATTCGATTGAAGAAGCGGAAAAAGCTGCTCTTTTGAAGAAAGCAGAAGGAGAAATTGTTATAAAATGTATAAGGAAGGGCGGCGATGACGTACTAAGTAGCCTTCCGGAAATAGATAGATATCCAATTCATTCTTTTGAAATCATCGATAATGGTATAGGGTTAAATGCTGACAATTTGAAATCATTTGTTGAGGCTGACACAGACCATAAAATAGAAATAGGAGGCAAAGGCGTTGGAAGATTTGTATGCCTGAAAGCTTTTACTGAACTTAATATTTATAGCCAATTCAGAGATGAAAGTGATAGTTTAAAAGCTATTTCTTTTGATTTTAGAAATACTAAAAAAGGCTTTCATAATATTGAGGAACCTAAGCCTATATATGATTCTACAGGAACTAAAGTAGTGCTTAAAACGTATAAAGAAGATTATCAGAAAAATCTTGATTTTGATTTACATTCTGTTGCTAAAGAGATAGTAGCCCATTTTCAATTATACTTCATTAGGGAACAAGTTCCGAAGATAATAATAAGAAATCAAAATAATGTTGAATTTAATTTGCTTAACCTTTATAATGCAGAGTTCAAAAGTGATGTCCAAAAGAGAGAGTTTAATTTAGATGGCGAAGATTTCATTTTGTTCTTAACTAAATCTCTTGAATTCCAAAGCCATAAAATACACTTTTGCGCTCATAACAGAAGTGTTGTTAATGAAGGCTTATATACAAGAATAATAGATTTAGGCAGATCTTTTATAAAGGACGAGCACGGTGAAAAATTTTTTTATCAAGCTTACGTTGTAGGAGATCTTTTAGATGAGTATGTAGATACAGAGCGAATCGGCTTTAATTTTCCTGGCGTGGATGATGGAACAGAAGAAGAGTCATTATATATTAATTTATCAAGGCTGAGAAGAGCTTCTGTTAATTGCATTGAAGATATCCTATCAGATTTCTTGAAATCAATAAGAACCCAAAAAGTAGAAAATTATAGACCTACTATCACTGAAGAACTTCCGCAATATAGAAGCACATTAAACTACCGTAAATCTGAAGTAATGAAACTTGCTCCTGATCTGCCAAAAGAAAAACTTGATATCGAATTATATAAAATTGAGGCAAAGTGGAGATTAGAAGTGAAGGAAGAAAAAATAAAGCTTCTGGATGAAAAAAAAGATATCACAAATCATGAGGAATATGCTAAAAAATATGAAAAATTTTTAGCAGAATTTAATGAGATTGGTAAATCTGACTTAGCCAGATATGTAGTACATAGACGAACTATAATAGAATTACTTGAGAATCTGATTGGAGTCAACTCTGAAAGTAAATTTGAAAATGAAGATTTATTACATAATATTTTCTTTCCAATAAGAACAACATCTGATGAAATCACACCAGACAAGCAAAATCTTTGGTTGATTGATGAAAGATTAACGTATCATTCATTTCTGGCATCAGACAAAACTTTCAATAGCATTAACGAAGTTTCTCAAGATAGCAAAGACAGAACAGATCTCTTGATTTATAACGAAGTCTTTGCATTTTCTGATTCAAAGATGGCCCCCCATAATTCTTTCACAATTGTAGAGTTTAAAAAGCCGATGAGGGATAATTATCAGGACTATAATGAAGAAAAAAATCCAATTGAACAGACTGAAAAATACATTGATAGTTTATTGGACAAGAAAGTAAAAGGACGAAATAGAAGAACGATCGAAGTAACTGACAAAACTCCTTTCTATGTTTATATTATTTGTGATATTACTCCTTCATTAGAAAAAGTTTTAAAAAACAGAGAGTTCGGAAAAACTCCTGATGGTAAAGGCTATTTTAAAGTTAAAAGTAAATACTACTCTGCATATTTTGAGGTATTGCCATTTGAAAAAGTATTAGATGATGCTAGAAAGAGAAATAGAATACTCTTTGAAAAGCTCAACATTGACTAACTTTAATAGATCTATAATTAAACAAAACCAACATTTCACAGAATAATCAAATCTTAGATAAGGGAAACAAAATAGTCTTAAAAAACGATCAATTAACTATGAACAATTATAATGGTCAATTTGAACACAATTTTTTTGTTGTAATTGAAGCAGATAATCATGATACCTGTTTAAAATTTGCATCATATATTAAAAAAGCAATAGAACCTTGGTTTTTACAAACGGAGAATGTCACCGAGCATAAATCAGCTCGAAAAGGAGATGTATTGAGACGTGATATATCTGTGAAGCATACTGCATTTGCTAATGATATTATTATCTTCAATGAAATGCTCCGTACACTAATATGGAATTATAATTTATATTTTAATGTAAAAATACATATTGATGACAGGGGTACGTTACCCAAGGATAGTAGAAAAGAAATCAAAAAAAATTTAATTGACATTAAAATCTCACAAAAACGATAGAAACCTAATTGTATATTTATATTTAAAAAATAACTAAAATACCTATGTCAACAGATCAGATATTAACCGGAATTGGACTAGTTGGAATTGGTGGACTTATAAAAAGCTTTTTTGATTTTTTAGTGGCAAATAGAAAATTAAAAAATGATGCTAAACAGTCAACAAAAGAAATAAGATATAAAGCAATAATTTTAATGTGTTATGTGCTCGTAAATTATGATAAAGAAAAACAACTCTTATTATAAATCGCCCCGATATAGATTCTATAGACAGGCTTAAAAATGAAATCTCTATAGAGTTTATAAATATGTCACTTTTTGGATCTGATAATGTAATAATAGCAATGAAGAAGTTTATTTTTGAACCAGACGTGACAGCATTAAATAATTTAGCAATTGCTATGAGAAAAGATTTATATGGTATTCGGACTAAACTAAACCGTGATCATTTCAATATAGAACTATAATTATTTATTCAACAAATAGTCTCAAAAAGTGATGGAAACAAAAACTAGCTTTACAATAAATGATTTTATTTCATTTGGAATCACATTATTTATAGCTTTCATTATTTTGATTATAAATTCCGATATTATTCTTTTAATCTATAATTGGGCACTTTCATTAATCGAAGATGTAAAATACTTTTCTATAGAGACTCAGGCTTTATTTATTACTCTATTAATCTTGACTATTTCAATGTTTATATTTAATAAAATTATAGAAAAATTTCTTCAGGTTTTAAAAAAGAAAAATAATAATTAATATCACAAAGCGATTAGATGGAAGATAATTTGAATTTGTCTGAAAGACAGGGAAGTTTACCGAATGTCTATAAATACTATTGAAGAAAGAATTAGAAAATTAATTAATGAAACTCCCCTCAATTTTTACTTAAAATGAAAACTCATAAAAGAGCGTATTTGACAAAAATATATAGGAAATAAATATTATGAACACTGATGAATTAATAGTCAAAATTCAAGAGATTGACAATATCCTACCTAAAAATTCAAAAGAATGGACAAATTCTATTTGTTATTCATTTTTTATCACTACAATTCAATTTGTAAAAAACTATGTGGGCGAAAATACTGAATTTTATAAAGCTCTTTATGAGGCAAATAAAAATCAATATACAGATTCTGAAAATAAAAAAGCTTGGATTGCTAAAGAAGTTTTAAAATCTCTCAAAGATTACTTAAATTTAGATTTAGATCTATTTGCATCAGAAAAATATAATATAAAAATAGATATCATTAGCGATTTTATGAGACAAGCTATAGATTTAGCAAATGATAAAAAATTTCACCCAGCAGCTTCGGCAATTTTAATGGGAGCATCATTAGAAGAATATTTAAAAGAACTTGCAGAAAAGGAAAAAGTAAATTTAGATGGAATAAAAATGACAATTGATCCAATCTCTAAAAAAATATATGAGGAAGAAATCATTAATAAACAAGATCTAAAAGATATTACTTCTTGGGCTGGAATAAGAAACGAGGCGACTCATGGAAATTTTGACGAAGTTAATGACAGAAAAAGAATATTAAATGCAATTGAAGGTGTAAATCTATTTATGAGAAAATATAATTAAAAAATGAAAACAAAAGAAATTAATATAGGCGACAAAATTTTTCACAAGTCAAATTCAACAATAGTTTGGGTTGTGGAAAGAATTACAGATGATGAAGTATCCTGTTCAACAGTTATCAAAGAAACATTAGAACAAAAAAAAGAAACTTTTACAATTACTTCAATTGAAAAATGTTCAGAGCCAACTTTCTACGTTTCTAAAAGGACAAATAATAATAGATATTAATACTATAACTAATAAGGTATTGGTAAAATGCAGACTTAATTTTACTTTTTAGGAAATTTTACAGATTTGCAAGATGAAAAAAGTTTTTGCTCAGTCCAGTTGTTAACTGAATCTTCCTGCTTTGAAAGTCTACACTTCTCCAATCATCATACTTTGTCGATATACAAAACAAATCTCAAAAAAAGATATCTATGAAAACACCAATATATGATCTACTTTTGATTGCCAGAAATTTTAATTCAAACAGAGAGATGTTATTACCATTTCTAATGAGTAATGCATTGAAGCTCAAAGATGATGAAAAAGATTTCATTAAACAAGTATATAAAGATGCATTGAAAGAAAGTGGACTAACTGATGCTCAAAAAGAAGTAAAAGCAGAGTTATATTATAACGAGAATTTTAGTAATAATCGTCACTAATAATATCAAAAAATGATGGAAAATACTCATATTAAGAATGATATATTAAAGATTAATATAGATTATTTGATGCAAAGCTTTAATGTTCCTGAAAATGATGCAAGAGTAATTGTTGAGAATTATGAAATTGACTTCTTGACAAAAAATTTAGATAGCCATTTGAATACCCCTTTTCAAGTAATCTATGAATATAATGATGGTACTAAATTGTATAATCTTTTGAAAAAAGAAGATAATAAATAATCTCAAAACCCGATAAAATGAAAAAATATAAAATTTTACTATTTATTTCAATATTTGGAATTACTGTCGCAATCATCACTTTATTATCATTTCGAATAGAGTTATTACAAGATTTAACAGTAAAGATTCTTCTCTCATTATGTACAGTTTTGGGTCTTCTACTTGGAAAAATATTAGATAATTTTTATAATCAAAGAGAGAATGAAGAAAGAGGCTGAAGAAATAGGTGAAGAATAGTTATCTGAATCTCAAAATTTGATTAATTAGTCTACAAAATTCGATAAAATAATAGATTCAGGTATACTTAATAATTTTATTTTATGAAACTGCCACAAGAACTAGAGGACGAATATGTAAAAAAAGTTCTCTATAACCATTCCTTAGAAAACCTTCCGTATGAGCAATGGAAGCAGATTGAAGGTTTTGAGAATTATGAGATATCCAATTACGGAAGGGTGAAGAGCCTGAGTCGTCTTTCTCATATATCATTAGGAGGAGAACATTGGGTTTCCCAAAAAATCCGAAAGTTACTTTTTACCAAACAGTATAATAACTATCTTAAAACTGATGTTTATAATGTTCACTGCGGATTATCTTTGAACGGTCGTAAGTATACAAGATCTGTTGCTCGTTTGGTGTACTATCATTTTGTTGAAAAATTTGATATGGAGGATCGTTCTTTTGTGATTTCATATAAAGATAATAACGTATTTAATAAACATAGTACTAATTTAAAGAAAATTTCAGTCAAAGAGAAACGCCTTAATACCTTTCGTAAGAATCGGGCAAAAAACGTACATGTCGATTACATGAAGCCAGTGAGTCAATATACTATAGGAGGAGATTTTATTGCTAGTTTTGAAAGTATATATGCTGCAGAGGAAAAATTGGGTATTGCTTGTGAAAGCATTATGGATGTTATAAATAAAAACATCTTAACCTCAGGGACATTTCGGTGGTTTTTGCAAGATAATCCTCCTAAAAAAGAGGAGTTTTATATGGTAAAAACTCCAGATACCTTAAATGGGGTACTTAATAAGTATCTGTGGGAGAAGCTTGGTAAACCCTTAATAGACAAAGACAACCCTCCTTCATGTTTTAATTTGTCAATTAAAGATCTTCCCGGAGAGCACTGGGTGTCAATTCCGATTCCCGGTTTTGAATCTCGATTTGTTTTATCTAATAAAGGTAGGGTGAAAAGATTAAGTGGTTGGATTTCAAAAGGAAAGGTTATGTTTTTACAGGAAAAAATTTTATCCCAAAAATTGATCATTAATAGTGAAAAAACGTACTCTCTATCCTGTACATTAAGTAATGAAGGGAAATATGTTCAGGTTGTAATGAGTAAGTTACTCTATTGTTGTTTTGTAGAAAAGTTTGATTTATCAGACAGAAATTTGATGGTCGTCAATGAAAGTAATCCTCAATGGGATATCGATATTTCAAAACTCTCACTATATACGGCTAATTATGTACTGAAGGGAAAATATAGAAATTCTAATAGCCTGGGTAAGGAGAATAATTAATTTAAAGAAATTCCCAGGACGCTTTCCTATTTGGCATACATGAGTATCGACAATTAACCTATCAATCCTCAACTTTTTGTTGGAGATTCAATTTTTAATAAAAATATGTCAATTAAAAATCTCAAAAAACGATAGAATGACTAAAAACAACATTTTTGCAATCAAATTCTGGAGTATATTCATTTTGATATACGCAATTATAACAAAATATACTTTTAATAATTTTGGAAAAGAGATGGCAGTTTATACTATATTAGGAATTGGAGCGATAATTTTTATACTCTTAATTTTTCTTACTCTTCTCCGAATTATTATGTTATTTCTTGATAAAAACCAGAATACTAAAGGGAGTAAATTTCTAATAAGGGTAGAGGAATCTTTTGAAATACTGACTTTTAGAAAATGAGAGAAACAGTAAATTTCAACAACTAATCTCAAAAAACGACAATATGGCAAAACAAAAATATATGCTTCAATTCAGATCTGATAGTTTAGATTATAGCATTATAAATTTCGCATGCCCTATTATGTCAAAGCACACCATATAAATACTGGGTAAATCTTCAAACTGACTGCCTCATAGAAATATATGGGTGATTTTCCTTCAATATTAAGAAAAGGAATAGGTTGAGGAAAATCTAAATAATTCAATTTTCACATGATAATATCAATTATTTTTCATACAACTATGGGTGTTGTTATATAAAAAATTAATTTAATAAAGTATCCTAAGATATTGTACATAATTATCAAAGATTGTTAAATTAGTGACTTTATTATTATGATTTGCGCGAAAAAAATACAAGAAAAAAAAATTATTGAAATTTTAGTAGATAGTTTTGAGAAGATCTATATTGATAACTCAATCAACTTTATAGTTGGATTTGATAAAGATCGTAAAAAGAAATTACAAGGATTATTTAAGTTCCAGTTTAGAATGGCTTTGATGTTCGGGAATGTCTTTATTAATGAAGATAATGATTCTGTTATACTTTTTTTACACTCAAAAAAATTTACTTTCAAAAGATTACTTTTAGAAATTGACCTAGCCTTAAACGTTATTGGCTTAACTAACATTTTTAAAGTGTTAAAAAGAGAAAGGGTATTAAAAAGTAATCATAACAGTACCAATTACATCCATCTTTGGTTGATGGGAACTAAGCCGTCTTCACAAGGTAAAGGTAAAGGAGGAAGACTGATTAGGGAGACTTTAGATTTTTATTCTGGGCATACCATAATTTTAGAAACTACAGCTCCTGAAAATGTTAAGTTTTATCAAAAAGTGGGCTTCCAGATTTTTGAAGAAAATAATGCTCTTAACTATCCACTTTATTTTATGAGACATGTTTAACACTGAGATTATTCGTACAACTTTTATATTGTAAATTCCAGTGATATTGACCACCTAATTCCTGATTAAATTGACCACTAAGAATGAAGTCAAAAAAGGTGTCTAAAAGATGGTTTAAAAATATAAAATAAATCTTTACTCTGAGCTGATTTTCTGATCAGCTTTTTTTCTTCTCATCGATTCTCCTTTAAGGTCTATTCTCAGGGAGTTGTGAACCATTCTGTCAAGTATTGCATCGGCTATTGTTTGTTCCGCAATGACTTCATGCCAGGCACTTACAGGCAGTTGCGAAGCAATAATAGTGGAACGTTTTCCGTGTCTGTCTTCTATAATCTCCATAAAATCCTGACGTTTAAGATTATCCAGGGATTGTAATCCAAAATCATCAAGGATAATAAGATCCTGCTTTTCTATTCGGTCTATCTCTTTAAGGTAAGATCCGTCTGCCTTAGCCATCTTAAGCTTTGAGAAGAGTTTGTTGATGCTGAAGTACATGACTTTATATCCCATTGTACAGGCTTTGTATCCAATGGTAGTTGCGATAAAACTTTTTCCAACTCCTGTACTGCCGGTAATAAGAATATTCTGTTTCTGTGATATAAAATCGCAGGAAGATAATCTTCCAATAGTATTCTTATCAATATTTCTGGAAGAAGAGGCCGTAATCTCTTCCATAAATGTCCTGTATCTGAACTTAGCTGTGGTAATCAATCTTTCTACCTTTCTGCTTTCCCTGTCGTCATACTCGGATTCAATCAAGTAGGCTATAAGTTCATCATTGGTATAGGAGATACTTCCTGTTTCCATTGTTGTGGAAAACGCCCTGTGCATCCCGTGGAGCTTTAAATGTTTCATTTTTTCTAATGTTGCCTGATTCATAGGTTTTGTATTAATGATTTAATTGTTAATGATTGTAGATGTTACTGATAGTATTTTCCGCCCCTTATGTTTTTGTGTTTAGGCAGTTTCTTTTCTTCAAAAAATGCATCGTCATCGGTTAGATTATCCAGCCCTCTTTCCAGAATACTTTTAATCATGGCAAGGCTGTATTTTTCATATCCCAACGCTCTTTTACAGGCATTGTCAAGTCTTATGTTGCCGATCTTTTTTGATAATGAAAGGATTCCCAGGCAGGTTTTATAGGACTGCTCAGGATGCTGTTTCTTTTCCAGGATTTTGATGATGTACTGCTCACAATATTCCCCGACAGACCTTCCCCAAGAGATAAACCGGGAGGGATTCCATTCAGTCATAAACTGATAAGATGAAGGCATATGTTCTTTTACAGTCGTATACTGATATTTAGCCAGGATTCTGTTATGGAATGCTATTCTGCGCTGGTCATAGTAAATCTCGACTGTATTTTTACTAAAAATAATGTTTACTTTTTTACCAATATAGCTGAACGGAACACTGTAATAATGCTGGTCTTTACTTAAATATACATGGCTGGTCTTATGAACGGTAGCACGTGCAGAATGCTTGAGCTGGTACATCATAGCTGGTAGTGGGGATAATGCATGTCTTTCAACCTCACGGAAAACATCAGCCCTGGAATACTTCTTTCTTTTCATGGGAGCTTCATTATATCCTTCCAGCAGGTTTTCTATAGCTTTGTTCAATGCTTCCAGGCTAAAGAAGTGATCTTTACGCAATGGAGCAAAAATGCGGGTATACACAATGCGTACCGCATTTTCAACCAAAGCCTTATCCTTGGGATGATAGGTACGCGTAGGAAGTATTGTAGTGCTATAGTGGGAAGCAAAATCCAGAAGAGAATCAGTGATGACAGGTTCGTACTTATGGCTCTTTTTTACGGCTGTACGCAGGTTATCGGTAACAATAGCTGCGGGAACTCCTCCATAATAATGCAGGGTTTTGGTAAGACTTCCAAGAAAATCTTCTTTCCCCTGGGTTCTTGTAGCTTCTACGAAGGTCATGCCACTGGCTCCAAGTATGGATACGAAGACCTCAACTTCCTGTTGTTCTCCTGTTTCTTTATTAATAATGTGAAGTTTTTTTCCTGTATAATCCACAAAAAGTTTATCCCCAGCCTTATGTTCAATATGCATGGAAGGGTTCACCTTTTTACACCATTCCCGGTAATGATGGCAAAAGCGGGAATATTGGTAGCCTGAAGGGTATTTATCTATGTATTCTTCCCATAGCAGATAACGGGTGACCCCAACACGTTTTAGTTCTTTGGATATGTAAGGAAACAACGATTCAAGTTGTTTTTTAATATTGTCCTTATCCCTTATATCGGTTGGCGGAGTCTCGAATAAATCATCTAAATCTTCATCACTCAGCTCTATCAGCTCGTCATATGTAAGCTGGTGTTCATGGAACAGGCTGATATACTTTTTAGCAGTATTGCGTGAGATACCCAGTTGTTTGCTTATCCGCAATTTACTTACCCCCTGGGTGTATAATCGTAATAATTGTTTAATGTTCAACATGTCTATTCTTTTGTTAGCCATTTGGTATTTTTTGGCTAAGTTATTCAAGACACGTTTTCTGACTTTTTTTTGGTGGTCAATTTGCTCAGGAATACCATGGTCAATTTGCTCAGGAATCAACTGATCATTTTCACAGGATTGAGATGGTCAATTTTGAAGGATTCTACACCATTCTATTCCTCCCAAATTGAGCAGCTGATTCCTGAGCAAACTGACCACCTGAAAATGCCAGAAACCGTGTCTTAATAACTTAGCCAGAAAAATACCAATGGCTAATAAAAAAATAGACATGTTGAACATCAAACAATTATTACGATTATATACCCAGGGAGTGAGTAAATTGCAATTGAGCAAGCAATTGGGTATATCACGCAATACAGCAAAGAAATACATTAGTTTATTCCATGAACATCAGCTTACTTACGAAGAACTTTTGGAGTTGAGCGATGAGGATTTAGACGATTTATTTGATGCTCCACCTACAGAGATAAGGGATAAAGACAATCTGCAAAAGCAACTTGAATCCTTGTTTCCTTACATTTCCAAGGAGCTCAAACGTGTAGGAGTAACCCGATACATTTTATGGGAGGAGTATATAGAGAAGTATCCCTCAGGTTATCAATACTCCCGTTTCTGCCATTATTACCAAGCATGGTGCAAAAAGGTAAATCCATCGATGCACATAGAACATAAAGCAGGCGATAAGCTGTTTGTGGATTATACAGGCAAAAAACTCCGTATCATAGATTCTTCTACAGGAGAGGAACACGAGGTTGAAGTTTTTGTAGGTATTCTGGGAGCCAGCGGCATGACTTTCGTTGAAGCTACAAAAACACAGGGGAAAGACGATTTTTTATCAAGCCTGACCAAAGCACTTCATTATTATGAAGGTGTTCCTGCTGCCATAGTAACGGATAATCTGCGTACAGCAGTAAAAAAGAGCCATAAATATGAGCCTGTGATAACAGATTCTTTGTTGGATTTTGCTTCTCATTACAGCACGACAATACTTCCTACCAGAGCTTATCATCCCAAAGACAAAGCCTTGGTGGAAAATGCTGTACGCATTGTTTATACCCGCATATTTGCGCCCTTACGTAAAGAGCACTTCTTTAGCCTGGAGGCTCTGAATAAAGCCATTGAAAATCTACTGGAAGGTTATAATGAAACACCTATGAAAAGGAAAAAATACTCTAGAGCAGATGTTTTTCGTGAGGTGGAAAAACCTGCACTATCTCCGCTTCCTTTGGTGATGTATCAGTTAAAGTATACTTCCCGTGCCACTGTCCATAAAACCAGCCATGTGTATTTAAGCAGGGACAAGCATTATTACAGTGTTCCCTTCAGCTACATCGGAAAAAAAGTAAACATCATTTACAGCAAAAACAGTGTGGAGATTTACTTTGACCAGCGCAGAATAGCTTTTCATAATAGAATCCATGCTAAATATCAGTACACAACAGTCAAGGAACACATGCCTTCTTCCTACCAGTTCATGACCGAGTGGAACCCTTCCAGATTTATCTCATGGGGAACATCCATAGGAGAATATTGTGAAAAGTACATTATTAAAATACTGGAGAAAAAGCAACATCCCGAGCAGTCCTATAAAACCTGTTTAGGCATATTGTCCCTATCAAAAAAGATTGGAAGCATAAGATTGGATAATGCCTGTAAAAGGGCTTTGGGATATGAAAAATACAGTCTTGCCATGATTAAAAGCATCCTGGAAAGAGGACTGGATAATCTTCAGGATGATGATGATTTTTTTGAAGAAAAGAAACTTCCCAAACATAAAAATATAAGAGGAGGAAAATACTATGAATAACCATTTATAGTCGGAAAAGCAAAATATAATAACAAATAATAATTTTAAATAATACACCTATGAATCAGGCTACTTTAGAAAAAATGAAAGATTTAAGGCTCCACGGAATGCACAGAGCTTTTAACACTACGATGGAAGCAGAAAGCATCTCCTACACCAATGACGAGCTTATCGCTTATTTAATCGAGGCTGAATATGATGACAGGGAAAGCAGAAAAGTTGAAAGATTAATTACCTCTGCCAAGTTCAGATACAGGGCTTTTATGGAAGAAATTACTGCCAGTACTTCCAGAAATATTGACAAGAATACCATCGGAAGATTATCCTCTTGTGATTTTATCTCCCAAAAACAGAATATCCTTATTACAGGAAGTACGGGAGTAGGAAAAAGTTTTATTGCTACAGCTATTGGCTACAAAGCCTGTACAATGGGATATAAAGTAATGTACTTCAGTATTAATAAACTGTTTTCCAGACTGAAAATGGCAAAAGCTGACGGTTCTTATCTCAAAGAAATTGACCGTATAGAAAAACAGGATCTCATTATCCTTGATGATTTTGGATTGCAATCGCTGGATAATCTTAAAAGGCAGGATTTTATGGAAATCATTGAAGACAGACACGGAAAGCGTTCTACGATCATTGCTTCTCAATTACCTGTAAGTGCATGGCATGAAGTAATTGCGGAACAGACAATTGCGGATGCCATACTGGATAGAATGGTTCACAACTCCCTGAGAGTAGACCTTAAAGGGGAATCTTTGAGAAGAAAAAAAGCTGATAATAAAATCGGTGCAGACTAAATAATAATTTTATATTTTTAACCCATCTTATAGATACCGTTTTTGACTTCATTCTTAGTGGTCAATTTTATCAGGAATTAGGTGGTCAGTTTATCCGGAATATACAATCGAGGTAATCAACGAATTGATGAAGTCTTTCCAAAGTATACTTTATTAGGAACTCATGCAGGTCGAAGAACATTCATTTGTAATGCATTATCTTTAGGTATTCCGGCACATGTGGTGATGAAGTGGACTGGCCATAGTGATTATAAGGCAATGAAACCTTATATTGACATTGCTGATGAAATCAAAGCTAGTGCTATGGATAAATTTAATGATCTCTAGTTGTATTTATAAAAATAAAAACAGGAACTTTTTTAATGTCCCTGTTTTAGTCCCTTATAATTGTAAGTCATTGATTTACAATACTGTTTGAGGTACCTAGCGGATTCGAACCGCTGTAGATGGTGTTGCAGACCACTGCCTAGCCACTCGGCCAAAGTACCATTTTTGAGGTGTGCAAATATAAAAATTTTTCTGACTTAAACAAAGTTTTTTATATAATTTCTTTTGTGCCCAAGCTGTTTATATCGCTTTTTAACTGTAATTCAGCTTCATAATTTTTCTTTACAATAACTCTGGTTTGGCTCCATGTATCATGCAGTCCGCTTTTATCTGCTAAAAATGATAATTGGTCAACAAATGGAATCCCTCTGATGATGTTTCTCAGGAGGTAATTGGTTATTGTAGGGGGGGTACCGTCAATCATAATAACTTTGGTTCCGGTAATCCATTTTCCTAAGCTTCTTCCCTTGCTTATAGTTTCGGTAAGGAACATGACCAGAAGATAGGCGGTAAGGGTAACCAGTCTGTCCAGTAAAGGGTGCATATTCTCCATTTCATAGCCTATTTCTTCTACCGAATTACCGGTAACAAGCGCATAAACAACACCGAGTGCCCCGAATGCAATAAGAATAAAGATGTAGCTGAATACAAGATCAATCAGGTAATTGGCCAGCCTCAGACCTTGTGAGGCTCTGTGTCTGTCCACTATTTGCAAATAATTTCTCATGGTTTTTAGTTTTTAGTTTCTTTTTATTTATATCCCATTGACCATTAGTTTTAAGGATGCATTGGTATCAATTACTGCCGTAATTCCCGAGCTGCCTAAAAGTATCTGACCGGGTCTCAGATTAAAAACCCTGCCATTCATTTTCAAACCTTTGTAATATTCTTTATTGAATGCATCTTCAATACTTTTTCTGGAAGTATCTACCAATTCCTGAGTTGGGATACCGTACTCTTCTTCTATCATTTTTACAATTTTTCCCTGGAAAAGCAGACTTGCTGTTTTCTGAAGAATATTCATTGTTTTCAGTTTGAATTTGGTATCAGACAATACAATCTTTTTCTTGATATCATCATATACGGGGATTCCTGAAATCAGGGCCGTTCCTTTGATATATCCTTCTGTCTGAGCTTCAATCATAATTCTGTTGGCAACGGCGTATACTCTGATGTCGGTGATTTTTACTTTCGAGTCTCTTACTTCGTACTCCTTTCCTAAAAACATTTTCCTGGCAATTGCTGAGGCCTCAGTAAAAGGAATATTTGCTGTAGTCTGAAGTGAAAACTGGTCTCCTAAGACCGGAGTGAAATTAAAACTTCCAGCGGTAGTGACTGGTAATGAAGCTGCGGGCTTACTTCCTGTAAAGGTTTCCGAATAAATGTCCATCCCGATATTGGTGTTGATCTGGTTGGCATAAAACTTTAATGGAGTGATGTTGACATTCACAGGGGTTATTTTTAGCCAGGTGTTGTATTCTTCAGAAATATTAAAAGGCTGTGAGAAAACATTCCAGGCCATTACGGCATATTGCTGAAAGTTTAATTGGGTAGCCATTTGCTGATCGATTGTTTTACAGAATTTTTCCTGCTGTTCTTTCAGGCTTTTTTCAACCAGAGCAGTAATGGGAATCTGTATTTTTCCATAATCTAAAACGGGTTTTGTTACCCATTTAAAGCCCATTGGCTGGGTATTGGTAATCATGGTCCAGTTATTCTTAAAGTTGACCGCCGTATTAAAATACATGACTGTTTCAAAGGTTGTATTCTGGTAGGTATAAACGCCCAGTGTACCTATTCCTTTTTCTGCCCATATTTTTAAAGGAACTTCAATGAGCAGGTTTTGATTGGTTCCCCCGACAAGTCTGATAGGACGGGTTTTCCAAACTTTTACCTTAAACTGATCATTATTGTTATCCGTATAAGAATCATCCTGATAAATCATGTCTTTTACAGAAGTATTTATCATATTGCTGATTTCCGATAATGGGATAGTCACCGGCATGGTAATGCTGGATTTTATCTTCGGAAAATTATAATCAGCCAGTTGGTTGTTAACAGTGGTTTGCCCAAAAATATTAATACATACAAGTAAAAATAACAGGCTGGTGAATTTCAAGTTCATAGTTTTCGAAATTGAAAATAATATTTTAGTTATTGGGTTTAAAACTTTTTTCCAGCTCAATGCTGGCACCTTTCATTTCTCCCTGCATAGGGGGCGATGTTTTGGTAATTTTTAATTTAATATAAGAAATTTCAGGAAAACTTTCATAAATCTTTGAAATGATTCTTCCCGCAACATGCTCCAGAAGTTGAGATTTAATTTTCATTTCCTTGTGGATAATGTCGTTAATATCTGCATAACTAATGGTGTCATTTAAATCATCAGATTCAGCAACTTTCCATAAGTCAATATGGAGTTCTGCATTTAAAAGATAGTAAGTACCAATGATGTTTTCTTCAGGTAAAACACCATGGTACGCATATATTTTTAGATCTTCCAAAAAGATTTTACTCATACATCTTGATTTTTATTAAGCAAAAATCGTTTTAATTCTTCAAAATTTGGATTAATTTCTACTGTTTTTTTCTCTTTACCCATTAAATCATTCAATTTTTCTGGAATTTTGATGGCTTCAGGAACTACTTTTTCTATTGATTCCGGGAATTTTACAGGATGTGCTGTTTCAAGGATGAAGCCTTTTTTATGTGGATTTTCTTTCAGATAATTTTCAAGAGAAGTATACGCAACAGCTCCATGCGGTTCAAGAACATACTGGTATTTTTCGTAAACAGTTGCAATAGTCTTTAAAGTTTCTTCATCATCTACCGTGGCTCCTGAAATTTTATTTTTGAGATCCTCAAACTGATGATGAAAGAGTTCTAAGATTCTTACAAAATTACTAGGATTTCCTACATCCATTGCATTGGAGAGAGTAGCGATCGTTTTTTTAGGGGCTAAAATCTGTGTTTCTAAATAATGAGGCACAACATTATTAAGGTTACAGGCCGCTATAAAATGATCTACCGGCAGACCTCTGAAGTAAGCGAGTATGCCGGCACAGATATTTCCGAAGTTTCCGCTGGGAACACAAATAACCGGATTCTCTTTTTCCAATTGCTGCCATTGTTTTAAAGCCAGAAGGTAATAAATCTGCTGAGGTAGCCATCTGGCAACATTAATGGAATTAGCAGAAGTAAGAAATAGACTGGCATTAATTTCTTCATCTGAAAAAGCTTGTTTTACCAGGTTTTGGCAATCGTCAAAGCTTCCGGAAATTTCTAATGCCGTAATATTTTCTCCTAATGCTGTTAACTGCTTTTCCTGAACAGCACTCACCCTGTTTTTGGGATATAGAATAACCACCTCAATTCCCTGAATTTTATAAAAACCATGAGCAACTGCACCTCCGGTATCTCCTGAAGTAGCTACTAACACAGTTACTTTTTTGTGTTCGTCTTTTAAAAAGTAAGATAGGCAGCGGCTCATGAATCTTGCTCCAATATCTTTGAAAGCAAGGGTAGGGCCGTGAAATAATTCGAGTACGTAAATACGATCGTTAATCTTTTTGAGAGGAATTTCAAATGAGATGGTTTCTGATGCAATTTTTCTAAGTTCTTCCTCGGGAATCTCATCTGAAACAAAATCTTTCATACACCGGAAAGCAATTTCTTCATTTGAAAACATATTTAGATTTTCTATAAAATCTTTTTCAAACTGAGGAATTTTTTCGGGGAAAAACAGGCCTTTTTCTTTACCCTGCCCTTTAATCGAAGCGGTTTTAAAACTAACCCGCTCTTTTGAATCTTTTAAATTATAATAGTTCATTGGTATTTTATTTATTAGTGGGTTACTATTCTATAACAGTAATCCCTGAAGGATTGATGTCAGAAACATAGACAAAGCTGGCTACATTGATTTCATCGTACACTGAGCTCATCATACGAGCAATATGTTCGGCAGTTTCCTTCCTTTCGGTGATCATGAAAATAGAAGGTCCGGATCCTGAGATACCACCTCCCAATGCTCCTAATTCCAAGCTTTTTGTTTTGATTTCGTGAAACTTTGGAATAAGAATACTTCGAACAGGCTCTATGATAACATCATTCAGGCTTCTTCCAATTAAGCTGAGGTCATTCTTTTCAATACCGGCAATCAGTCCTGCAATATTTCCCCATTGTGTTATAGCATCTTTAAGGCGAATATCTTTTTTAAGAATTTGCCTCGCATCTGACGTTTTTACTTCAACCTGAGGATGCACGGCTGCAATAAACAAATCCGGAGTATTCAAAGGTATAATGTCAATGGGATCTGAAGATTTCACCAAGGTAATCCCGCCGTAAATACAGGGCGCAATATTATCAGCATGTCGAACCCCGGAAGCTAATTCTTCTCCGAACATGGCAAAATGAACAACTTCTTCTTTGGATAGAATATTTCCTAATAAGATATTAGCAGCATAAGCTGCTCCGGCAGCACTTGCCGCACTGGAACCAAGACCGCTTCCGGGTTTTATATTTTTGTGAATAATAACCTCAAATCCATTCTTCAGATTCAGGTGCTCCTGCATTTTTAATAATACGACTCCTGCTACATTCTTTGAAGCCTCTTCAGGCAGGCCAAAGTGATCTGTATGCTTTATAATGATGTCAGGTGTTTCCAATAGTCTCAACTCCATCTCATCATAAGGGTTATTAATAGCCATTCCTAAAATATCAAAACCGCACACCAGATTGGCGACCGTTGCAGGAACTTTAATTTTTATATTTTTCATATTTATATTTTTTAAACGGAACGTACAATATCAGCGAAGACCCCACTTGCAGTTACTTCAGCACCTGCTCCGGCTCCTTTTACAACGAGAGGCTGCTCAGAGTATCTTAAAGTTTTGAAAATAACAATATTGTCTTTGCCATATAGATGGTACAAATCCTCATCAGGAGCAATATGCTGCAGACCTACTTTGGCCTTCCCATTTTCGAATTCGGCTACATATTTTAAGATTTTACCTTCCTTTTGTGCTTCATTCAATAAATCTTTGAAGTGGTCTTCATATTTTGTAAGCATTTTGTAAAAATTGTCTACATCTCCCTGCATACATTCTTCAGGAAGAAAGCTGATGTTTTCAATTTGTTCAAATTGCAGTGGGTATCCGGATTCTCGTGCCAGAATAAGGATTTTACGGGCTACATCTGTGCCAGCAAGATCCAGTCTAGGGTCCGGCTCGGTATAACCTTCTTTCTGGGCTTGTGCAACGACTTCAGAAAATAATTGATTCCCGTCATAATGATTGAAAACAAAATTGAGGGTACCACTGAGTACAGCTTGAATAGAGGTAATGGTATCTCCACTTCTTATCAGGTCGTTAATAGTTCCGATAATAGGTAATCCAGCACCGACATTTGTCTCAAAGAAAAACTTACAGTTATGGTTTTTGGCAAGTTGCTTTAATTTTTTATAACTCTCAAAATCAGAGGCTGCCGCAATTTTATTACATGCTACAATATTGATGCTTTTCTTTAACAGGTCTTCGTAGATAAGGGGTATTTCTGCGCTGGCGGTCAAATCAATAAACACTGAATTCCGGAGATTCCTTGCTGTAATTTCTTTACCTAATTGCTCAGGCGATGCCTCTTCTCCATTTTCGAGAAGGTGTGTATAATCTTTTTCTGAAATGCCTTTATCTGAAAATACCATCTTACGACTGTTGGATAATCCTGCAATTCTAAGATTAATAGACAGGTTTTCTCTCAGATATTCATTTTGAGCATAAATTTGCTGAATCAGTTTTTTCCCTACATTTCCTGTTCCGCATATAAAAAGATGTACTTGTTTTACTTCGGACTCAAAGAACTCTTCATGCAGAATATTCACTGCTTTTTTAGTGTCTTTTTCTGAAATGACAATGCTGATATTTTTTTCGGAAGAGCCCTGAGCTATTGCCCGGATATTAATACCGTTGTTTCCTAAGCAGCCGAACATTTTAGCACTTACTCCGCTTCTGCTCTTCATATTTTCCCCGACAATTGCTACGATGGAAAGCCCGTTTTCTACTTTTACAGGTTCTATTCTTTTCAGTTTCAGGTCATCTTCGAAAGCCTGGTTAATGGCATTTTCTGCATGGTACAATTCTTTCTCATTAATGGCAATAGTAATAGAATGCTCGGATGAACTCTGGGTAATGAGAATAACATTGATTTTTTCATGGCTTAAGCATTGAAAAAGTTTTGCTGAAATACCGGGAACCCCAACCATCCCACTGCCCTCTAAAGTGAGGAGGGCGATGTGGCTCATATTAGAAATACCTACAGCGACCTGTTCCTGATCAGAAGATTTTAAATTTTGTGTTACCAAAGTTCCGGGAGCTTCGTCCTCAAAAGTATTTTTGATCCAGAGGTCAATATTTTTGATCATGACAGGTTGAATAGTAGGAGGGTAGAGTACTTTTGCTCCGAAATGCGAAAGCTCCATCGCTTCCTGATAAGATATTTCAGGAATAGCTTTAGCATGGGATACGAGTCTTGGATCAGCGGTCATCATTCCGCTCACATCTGTCCATATCTGGATTTCCTCAGCGTCGACTGCTGAGGCGATAATAGATGCGGTATAATCTGAACCTCCTCTTCCTAAAGTAGTTGTATTGCCATTTTTATCACTGGCAATAAAGCCGGGAGCTATGATGATCTGACTTTTGTTTTTGTCAATATAATGTTTGATATTTTTTTCTGTAATTTCAAAATCTACTTTAGCATAGGTATAGTGGCTGTCTGTTCTGATGTGACTACAAGAGTCCATCCAGATAGCATCCAGGTTTTTGGATTCCAGTCGGGCAGCAATAATGTTTGAGGATAAAAACTCTCCGTAAGAAGTAATTTTATCTTTAATTCTTGGCGTGAATTCACCCAAAATAAAAATACCATTACAAATATCTTCAATGTCATTGAAGTGCTTTTTCACGAAGCTGAGCCAGGCGCTCTGTCCTGAAATAGGGATCAATTCTTTTACTGCTTCCAGATGTTTTTCTTCCAGGTTTTTAATCAGGTTTAGATAATGCTCATCATTATTGGCCGCTAATTCTGCTGCTTTAATTAAAGTATCTGTAACGCTATGAAATGCAGAGACTACGACGATAATTTGATGATCTGAAGATTGTTTTTTTATGATATTTTCTACTTGCAGGATACTTTGAGCATTTGCTACAGAAGTTCCTCCGAATTTTAAGACTTTCATCATTTATTTTTTTAGGTTTATGAATAATTGATTGAGTTACTCTTTAGAAAAAAGAGTACAGGTACCTGAAATAATATGTGAAAATCTACCCCGCTATGGGGTTGTAGTTGTAGAAATAGATGAAATCACAGAAGATGCTACCGGAATAGAAAACCCCGATAAAATATCTTTAAATATGTTCTGTATTAATTGCATCTTGAAGCAACAAATGTAGAAGTTATTTTGGAAAATAAAGTCATTTTTTGAATTTTAACACAATTTTTTTGAATTATAAATTAAAAATAACACCTTGAAATGCTTTATTGATAGTCATTGAAACAAGATTATACCCTTTCAAATTTTATGTTATATTTATGAATCAAACTAAAAAAATTAAATACTATGAAAAATTTAAAAAGATTAGACCGGGAAAATTTAAAATCGATTAACGGAGGAGCCACCTGTTTTGAAAACTGTCCTCCGGTTCCATACGGGCCAGGCTTTCCAAGATCGTGTGCTGCATTTGAGGCATTACCACAATGTTGTAAATCTAAAGTATTGGTAAGTATAGATTGCTTTCCTCAATAACTAAAATAAAAACCATGAAAAAATTATCAAGATCAAAACTGAAAGAAATTAAAGGAGCTATGAGCTGCGTAGGGTGTCCGGTTAATAATAGTTATGGAAATACACCAGAATATTCCAATACCTGCGAACAATATTATCTGTTATCGGAGAATTGTAAAAGATGTGTTGATGTAGCTTTCGATTGTTAATAAGTAAAAAAGCACTGTGAAAACAGTGCTTTTTATTTATTTTATACTTTTAGAAAGATCGAGCATAGCTTCAATCGGCTTCAAGGCCTTTAACCGAAGTTCTTCTTCGATAAGAATTTCCGGAAGCTCATATTTCATACACAGATACAATTTCTCCATCGTGTTACGCTTCATATAGAAACATTCGGAACAATTACAGCTTTCATCAAAAACCAAAGCTGGGATCAGTTCCTTGTGAGGAGCACGCTTTCTCATTTCATGAAGAATTCCCTCTTCTGTTGCAATAATGAATTTCTGACAGTCATCTTTTTCTACATAATTCAAAAGGGCAGAAGTAGATCCGATGAAATGGGCTAGTTTTAAAACCGCTTCTTCACTTTCAGGGTGAGCAATAAGTTTGGCATCCGGGTTATCCGCCAGTTGCTGTGCAATTCTTTCCATTGAAAATGCTTCATGAACGATACAACTTCCATCCCATAAAATCATATCACGACCTGTTTTCTTAGAAAGATATCTTCCCAGATTTTTATCTGGAGCGAAGATAATAGGTCTGTCTTTGGGTAATGCTTCGATCACCGTTTCTGCATTAGAACTTGTTACAATGATATCACTTTCTGCTTTTGTTTCAGCATTACAGTTGATATACGTTGCAATTAATGCATTCGGGTGCTCTTCCCGCATTTTTCTTAATCCTTCACCGCTGCAGCCATCTGCTAAAGAGCATCCTGCCATGGTGTCGGGAAGAACTACTTTTTTAGTTGGGTTTAGAATTTTTGCTGCTTCTGCCATAAAATGGACACCACAGAAAACAATCATATCGGCATTGGTGTCTTTTGCCTGCCTTGCCAGCTGCAAAGAATCTCCAAGGAAATCAGCTATATCCTGAATTTCTCCCGGTTGGTAATAATGTGCTAAGATAACAGCGTTTTTTTCTTCTTTAAGTTTGAGAATAGCTTTCACTAATTCTTCTCCTTGAGGAATCGCTATATCTTTTATATCTAAAAACCCCCTCACAGGGATTGCAGATTTAGCTCTTTCTAATGTTTCGGTACTCATATCAACCTCAATGTTTTAGAATTAGAAATTAGAAGTTAGAAATTAGAAATCGGAATTTGAAAGAGAGAACTTCTAAAATAGTTCTAAACTTCTGTTATCCGGCTTCCATCATCCAGCCTTTAACTCCCAATAAAATTTTTTATTAAACTTTCTATTTCTTTTTTTGCTTTATCTAAGTCGGTATTGATCACAATTTTGTCAAAATCGTGTGCATAGGACATTTCTTCTTCTGCCTTTTCTACACGGGTTTTTATCGTTTCCGGATCATCCGTATTTCTTGAGATCAATCTTCGTTCCAATTCTTCAATGGAAGGTGGTTCAATGAAAATAGACAGGGCTTTTTCTCCAAAATATTTTTTCAAAGAAATTCCTCCTTTTACATCAACATCAAAAATAACCACTTTCCCCTGATTCCAGATCTTTTCTACTTCTGATTTTAAAGTACCGTAATATTTATCAGTATATACCTCTTCATATTCTACAAAAGCCTCTTCAGCTATTTTCTGTCTGAATTCATCCGGTGTTAAAAAATGATAATCTACAGCATGCATTTCACTTCCCCTCGGCTGTCTTGTGGTACAGGAGATCGAAAATTTAAGTTCTGAAAATACTTCTAAAGAATGTTTTACTAATGTGGTTTTTCCGCTCCCCGATGGTGCTGAAAATATGATAACTTTTTCCATGGTTGATGGGTTTCGAGTTTCGGGTTTCGGGGTTTGGGTTTTGTCATTTGATTATATTCAAGACCTTGCCCCGCATCCCGGACCACGTAACTATCTATAATACATTTAACGTTTGCTCCTTAATCTTCTCCAAATCATCCTTCATCATTACTACAAGCTTCTGAATTTCAGCATGATTAGCTTTTGATCCCAATGTGTTGATTTCTCTTCCGATTTCCTGAGAAATAAAGCCTAGCTTTTTCCCGTTAAAATCTTCATTATCCATTACTTCTTTGTAGTATTTTAAATGCTGAGCAAGCCTTACCTTTTCTTCGGAAATATCCAGTTTTTCTGTAAAATAGGCCATTTCCTGATAGAAACGGGTTTCATCTACATTTTCGAATTCCTTTAAAGATTTTTGATAACGTTCTTTCACACTGTTGATTCTTACCTCTTCAAAAGGGATGACCTCAGATAAATACTGGTCTATATTCTGAATGTTTTTTTCCAGTTCCTGGTGTAACGTTTTTCCTTCAGCTTTTCTGAATTCTTCAAAACGGTCAACAGAAGTATTAACAATTTTGGCAAGGTTCTCCCATTCTCCCTCTGTCAGTTCGTCGGGTCTGGATGTAATGGCGTCAGGCAGCCTTACTGCCATTTTAAGGTATTCAAAATCAGGTCCGTCAGATGCAATATTACGTAGCTCATTGATATAAGAATCAATAAGGTTTCTGTTAATTTTTACATCATTGGTTTCTTCAAGATTTTCCACTGAAACGTAACAGTCTACTTTTCCACGGATAATTCTGTCGTTAAGAATTTTTCTGATTTCAAATTCTTTTTCCTTATAGCGTAACGGTATTTTGATATTTAAATCAAAGCTCTTGCTGTTCAGTGACTTAATATCTACGCTTATTTTTTTTCCTTCAAAAACATCTTCGGCTCTACCGAAGCCAGTCATTGATAAAATCATAGTTTTTTATTGTCTTACAAAGATAAACATTTAAATTAGCACGGTGAAATCTGTAAAGATTACATCTGACTGATAAAAATGGAAATGAACCGATGAAAAACTTAATTTCTGTAGTAGGACCCACTGGAATTGGAAAAACAAGATTGGCAATTGATTTGGCTAACCATTTCAAGACGGAAATTATTTCCTGTGATTCCCGTCAGTTTTTTAAGGAAATGAAAATAGGTACAGCTTCACCCTCAGAAGAAGAGCTGGCTGAAGCACCTCATCATTTTATCGGGAACCTTTCGGTTAAAGACTATTATTCTATAGGGCAGTACGAAGAAGATGCTTTAAAAAAACTTCATGAACTTTTTGAGAAATATGATACCGTTATCCTTGTGGGTGGGAGTATGATGTATGAAAAAGCGGTACTTGAAGGTCTTAATGATCTTCCGGAAGCGAATGAAGAAAACCAGAGAAAATTACAGGAGATGATGGATTCTGAGGGTATTGAAAAACTTCAGGAGATTTTAAGAGAACTGGATCCTGAATATTATTCAGTGGTAGATTTTCATAATCACAGGAGACTGTTAAGAGCAATTGATGTGATCTGGCAGACTCAAAAAAAATATTCTGAATTGATTGCAGTGTCACAGGATTCTAGAGACTTCAATGTCATCAGGATAGGAATTGAAGCACCAAGGGAGGAATTGTATGATAGAATCAACAGAAGAGTAGATATCATGGTGGAAAAAGGTCTGTTGGAAGAAGCAAAAGAGCTTGAGCCGTTTAAACATCTTACCGCCCTGAATACGGTAGGTTATGCCGAATTATTTAAATATTTTGATGGAATCTGGGATCTTGATTTTGCTATCAGTGAAATTAAAAAGAACAGCAGGCGATACGCCAAACGACAACTGACCTGGTATCGGAAAGCTGATGATATTCATTATCTACAGTTAGGTTATTCTCAACATGATTTTGATCATCTGATTGAATGGATTAGCGGGGAGTTTCAGAGTAAACTTTAGCCATTGAGCTATTATTAAGTTTTTTATCCTCCTTATGTTCTCACAAAAAAATGCGGCCCAAGTGGACCGCATTCAACAATATAATTTAATTTACTACTTCCAGCCGCCGCCGAGCGCTCTATAGAGATCGACGATGCTGCTTAACCTCTGTCTTTTTACGGAAGCAAGGTTCAATTCTGCCTGAAGAGAATTACCTTGAGCAGTAATGACCTCTAGGTAATTGACCATACCTCCTTTGTATAACATTTGGGCACTCTTGATGCCGCCTTTCAATGTATTAGCTTGCTTAGTCGCTTTTTCTTCCTGAGCTTTTAAACTTTCATTAGAAACTAAAGCATCGGAAACTTCTCCCATTGCATTTAAAACCGACTGGCGGAATGCCAATACATTTTTCTCTCTTTGAATTTTAGCAACATTTAAATCAGTTTTAAGCTGTCTCTTCTTAAAAAGAGGTTGTGTAATTCCTCCTAAAACGGATCCGAATAAGGAAGCCGGAATCTGGAACCAGTTGTCAAATCTGAAAGAGTTAAGCCCACCGTTTGCAGTGATTTTCAGAGAAGGATACATATTAGCTTGTGCAATACCAACCAAAGCGTTGGATTCCAATAAAACTAGTTCTTGCTGGCGTACATCAGGACGACGGCTTACCATTTTAGCCGGAAGTCCTACTGAAAGCTCTTGAGGTAATGAAGTATCAGACATTTCTATTGTTCTGCTTACTTTATTAGGTGCTTCACCTACAAGGATGCTTAATGCATTTTCCTGGATGGCAATATTTTGTTCCAACTGAGAAATCAAAAGTTCTGTTGATTCCTTCTGTGCCGTTGCTTGCTGAACACCCAAAGAAGTTGCATCACCACTTTGCCACATTTTTTCAGTAATAGATACTGTATTGGTGGTTAATTCTAAGTTAGATTTAGCAATAGTCAATTGCTTATCCAACATGAGTAGATTGTAATATCCCTGAGCGATGGCAGCAACCACTTGAGTTTGAATTGCTTTGGTTCCTTCGTACGTTTGCAGATATTGCATTCTGGCAACGTCTTTCTGATTTTTTATTTTCCCCCAGATATCGGCTTCCCAGGAAAGATTAAAAGCAGCATTATAGTCTTCCAGATAGCTGTTGAATCCAAATATCTTAAGACTTTGGCCTGTGAAACTGTTTTCAGAAGGCCTTGTAATCTGTCCTGCAACCGACAAATCAACTTCCGGGTATTGAAGGAACTTTGCCTGCTTTAGCTTTTCATTAGACGACTCCACTTGCTTTAAAGCAATTTGAAGGTCATAGTTATGGTTAATTCCTTTTTCAATCAACCCTTGTAAAGTGGTATCTTTGAAAAATTCTTTCCATTCAAGGTTTGCAACACTTGCTGTATCAGCAGTTGCCGTGAACCTGAATTCTTCCGGAAGTTGTAGATCCGGTTCCGTGTAAGCCACTTTTGACTTACACGAAACTGCGACCACAGCTAATATTAATGTTAGAAAAATATTCTTTATTATTTTCATTGTTTTTCTTTTAGATAGACTTTTTTAATGGCTTGCCGCTAAAGCCTGTTCTTGATCTTGTTTTTGAAGTCTTTTTTTCTTTCTGCTTGGCATTTTTTCATGCAGATATTGGAAAATCACATACATTACTGGAATGATAAAAATCCCAAATACTACTCCGGTGAACATCCCACCTACTGTACTGTAACCAATAGAGTGATTTCCTTTTGCAGCAGCTCCTTTTACCCAAAGTAGTGGAAGCATACCAATGATGAACGCAAATGAGGTCATCAAAATCGGTCTCAAACGTAATCTTGAAGCCTGAAGAGCTGATTCAATCAATGTTCTTCCTGCTTTTCTCCTCTGAACGGCAAATTCGACAATAAGAATGGCATTTTTTGCCAATAGCCCGACAAGCATGATCAGCCCGACCTGTACGTAAATATTATTGTCAATCCCTGCTAAGCCTGTGAAGGCAAATACTCCGAATATCCCTGTTGGAATAGTAAGAATAACTGCGAACGGAAGAATATAACTTTCATATTGTGCCGCTAATAAGAAATAAACGAATATGATACTTAGAAGAAAAATAAAGACGGTTTGATCTCCTGTTTTAATTTCTTCACGGGTAATTCCGGTCCATTCATAATTATATCCACGAGGAAGTGATTGCTTGGCTACTTCTTCAACCGCTTTAATGGCATCTCCTGTACTATATCCGGCTTTTGGGGTTCCGTTGATCGTTACCGCATTAAATAAGTTGTTTCGGGTTACGGTTTCAGGTCCGAATGTTCTTTTTAAAGTAACCAGTTCTTTTGCATGAACCATTCCTCCCTGATTATTTTTAACATAAATCCCATCAAGAGAGTTAATATCTTTACGGAAAGGGACTTCTGCCTGCGCCATTACCCTGTAATATTTTCCGAATCTGTTAAAGTCTGTCACGAAATTACTTCCAAAGTAAATTTGCATAGTCTGCATGAGTTCTTTAACGGAAACTCCTAACTGATTAGCTTTGTCTGCATCTACCTCGATCGTATACTGAGGGTTGTCTCCGGCAAAAGTGGTGAAGGCAAACTCAATTTCCTTACGTTTCATTAATTCACCAAGAAATGCCTGAGTTGTAGCTCCTAATTGTTCAAAAGAACCATTGGTTCTATCCTGCAACATGAATTCAAAACCACTCACGTTACCAAATCCCTGTACAGTCGGGAAGTTAAAGAAGAAGGTACTCGCATCTTTTACTGAAGCTACTTTTTCGGTTAATGCTGCTGCAAGTTCATCAGGATCTTTAATTGCTCCACGTTCATCATAATCTTTTAATTGCAGGAATCCAGCTGAATAAGGGGAAGCATTGGCATTACTGATGAAGTTTAATCCATCTGTTGTCCATAAGCTCTTGTTTGAAGTTTCTTTACCCAGAATTTTATCAATTTGCTCTGTTGCATTTTTAGTTCTTTCTAATGAACTTCCAGGAGGAGTGTTTACAGCATACATAATGAAACCTTGATCTTCAGTGGGAATAAACCCAGATGGTGCTGTTTTGATTAAAAAGATACTTGCCGCAATTAATAGGGCTAAACCTCCTACTGCGATCCACTTCTTTTTAATTAAAAACTTAATACTATAGATGTATTTTCTCGTCATATTATCGAAAGCAGTATTAAAAGCATTGAAGAATCTAGCTCCAAATCCTGTTTTCTTACCGTGCTCTCCATGTTCTCCCTGAGGATCGTTCAACAAAAGAGCACATAAAGCAGGGCTCAATGTCAATGCATTTACAGCCGAAATTAAAATAGCAATAACCAATGTAAAGGCAAACTGTCTGTAGAAAACTCCTGCAGGACCTTGCATAAATCCTACCGGAATAAATACAGCAGACATAACCAAAGTAATGGAAATAATGGCTCCCGAAATTTCACTCATTGAGGTTATGGTAGCTTTCTCTACCGGCATTCCTGTACGCTCCATCTTGGAGTGGACGGCTTCTACGACGACAATGGCGTCATCTACCACAATACCAATGGCGAGAACCAAGGCAAATAAAGTAAGCATATTGATGCTCATTCCAAATAACTGTAGGAAGAAAAAGGTACCGATAATGGCCACAGGAACTGCAATTGCCGGGATCAGTGTAGATCTGAAATCCTGAAGGAAAATATATACTACAATGAATACCAGGATAAATGCCACAACCAAAGTTTCCACTACCTGATCAATGGATGCATCCAAAAAGTCTTTGGAATTATATACAGTAATCGGTTTAATTCCTTTAGGAAGCGTAGTTGAGTATTCTTCGATCTGTTTTTCAATCTCAGTTAAAATTTCATTGGCATTAGAACCAGCCGATTGTAAAATAGCGAAACCTGCTACAGGTTTTCCTCCATCTAATCTATTGGTTCCTGTATACGTATAAGAACCGAATTCTACTCTGGCAACATCTTTTAACCTCAGGAATGATCCGTCATTATTGGCTTTGATGGGAATATTCTCATAATCAAGATCTTTATCGAGCTTTCCTTTGTATTTAAGGATATACTCATACGTTTCTTTACTTCCTTGCCCAAGACGTCCCGGAGCAGCCTCTAAATTCTGATCCTGAATAGCCTTCATTACTTCCTGCGGTGAAAGATTATTATCTGCTAATCGATCCGGCTTTAACCAGATACGCATAGAATAATCTTTTGATCCGAAAATTTGGGCTTCAGCAACCCCAGGGATACGCTGTAGCTGTGGGATTATATTAATTTTAAGGTAGTTTTGTAAGAAAAGTTCATCATATTGTTTAGGATCTTCACTATACAACCCTGTGAACATAATCATACTGTTCTGTACTTTCTGCGTCGAGATTCCGGCTTGAATAACTTCCTGCGGAAGTTGGCTCATTGCTTTGGATACACGGTTTTGAACGTTAACAGCTGCATTACTGGCATCTGAACCTTGTTTAAAATAGACCGTCAGCGTCATTGCTCCATCATTACTGGAGTTAGATGTCATATATGTCATATTTTCAACCCCGTTCACAGCTTCTTCAATAGGAACTGCAACAGAACGTGCAACCACTTCTGCATTGGCTCCCGGATAATTAGCCGTAACCTGAACAGTTGGTGGCGCAATATCTGGAAATAGGGTGATCGGAAGTTGGAAAACCGAAAGTATTCCCAATAATAAGAGTATTATGGAGATGACCGTGGAGAGCACTGGTCTTTCTATAAATTGTTTTAACATAAGAAGTTTATTTTTTAGTCTTCTGTATTCACAGAGATTTATTGCAATGGTTTTACTTTAAATAAGCTGTCAGAAGAAATGGCCTTCGGTTGTATTGTTACACCATCTTTTAAAGTACCCAGACCAGCGTATACGATTTTATCACCTGCAGCCAGGCCTTCTGAAATAAAGTAATAGCTTTCTGTTTTTCCGGAAATGGTGATTGGTTTGCTTGTTACTTTTTTATCTTTTCCAAGGACGTATACATACGTTTTATCCTGAACTTCAAAAGTAGATTCCTGCGGAATGGTGACCACATTGGTAAGCAGTTGAGGTACACGGACTCTTCCGGTATTTCCTGTTCTTAGCGTTCCGTGAACGTTAGGGAATATAGCTCTTACGGTAATCGATCCTGTGCTTCTGTCAAATTGTCCATCAATGATGCTCATTTTTCCTCTCTCAGGATAAATACTACCATCAGCAAGTACTAATTCTACCATGGGCATATTTCTCAATTTCTCTTCTAGCGTAGCTCCGGGATATTTATTTTGAAAAGCAATAAACTCCATTTCACTTAAGGAGAAATAGGCATATATTTCACTGATATCAGATAGTACAGTCAAAGGATTAGCATCTGTTCTTGAAATTGAGCTTCCTCTTTTATAAGGGATTCTACCAATATAACCACTTACTGGTGCTGTAACTGTGGTGAACCCTACATTAATTTTTGCATTTCCAACCGATGCTTTCGCTTGTGCTGCTGCTGCCACTGCAGCTGCATAGTTGGCTTTTGCCGTTTTCATCTGTACGTCAGAAACTACTTTAGCATCTACTAGTGGTTGTAGACGATCTACTTCTACTTTGGCTTTTTGAATATTAGCGTTGGCTGCTTGTAAATTTGCCTGCGCCATATTCACTTGTTCGCCATAAGCTCTTGAATCAATTTTAAATAATGGCTGCCCTGCTCTTACGTAAGCGCCCTCTTCCACATATATTTTATCTAAGTAACCATCTACTTGTGGTCTTATTTCTACATTGTTTTTTCCTTCCAATGAAGTTGGAAGCTCCTGATATGTTGTAGCGGGAGATGAAGTTACCGTGTAAACCGGTAATGCTGGAGCAGCAGGGGCCTGATTGCTTTCTGCGGCCTTACTGCAATTCTGTAAAAGGATAATACTTGATATAAGTACAATGATCCTAGTTTTTCCAGGTATTTTCATTAAAATTTATTTTTTTTAGTTAAGTGTTTTAGGTTGAATTATTGAACTATTGTTGTTATTTTTCCTAACGATGTTAATATTTGAGTTAAAAAAAATTAAAGAATTATTAATAGATTAAACGATTGTGTTCATGATTGTAATTTTTAATGTTGTTTTATATATAAAAGTGAGGTATGCTATGTTATTATTTCTAACAGTGTTAATGTTTTTGTGAAAAAAAAACAATTTTTTGTATTGCTTAGTTTAAATTTTAATATGTTTTTATAATATATGCAACTACTTAATAGGTGGTGTTATTTTTCCTAACGGTGTTAATATTTGGTTCAAAAAAAATTCATAAAGATTTAATGAAAGCCGAAACTGTTTCATCCAAAGTAGTTTTGTTCATGGTTTCAGGAATATCAGATTTACGCATCATCATAATAGATATTAAACCATGTACTGCAGAAAATAAAGCATTGGACATATGGCAGGCATTATCGAGATCAGAACCATTCTTTTTCATGATATCATAAGTACAATAATAAAGCATATCCGGGAAAGAAGAAAACTCTTCTTTCATCTGTCCTTTACCGGAGCATTGCATTCCCAGACCAAACATAAGCTGGTAATACTCTTTGTTCTTAAAAGCAAAATTCCAATAAGCATCTACAATAGCCATTATCTGTTCTTCTGAACTCTCGTGCTTCCTCTGAGCCTTTACAAGTTCTTTATGTAAAAGATTGAACCCATCAACAGAAATCTCAAATAAAATGGCTTCTTTATTTTCAAAATAATCATAAACAACAGGGGCACTGTATTCAATAGCATCTGCTATTTTTCGCATGGAAAGTGATCCCCAGCCGTCGGTTTTAGCCAAAGTAAAAGCCGCCTGCAAAATATTTGCTCGGATCGATGCCTTTTCTCTTTGACGACGTTCATGTAATCCCATAATTAAAAATGATATTTTATTTAGTTAGTATTTTTCCTAACAGTGTTTGCAAAAATACAACCTTTAGGTAATCGCTTCCAAATATTTTTTCAAATTTAACATTTAACGGAACTTTATATAAGCCGAATTGGGAAATCATAAAAGAAACTTTATCTTTGCAGATAAAGAAAATAAAGGATATGAATACTCCCTCAAATATGCTGGCATTAGGAACAAGAGCTCCGTTTTTTGAACTTCCTAATCCTTCAAAAAGTAATGAAATCCAGTCATTAGATGACTTGAAAGGAGAAAAAGGTACATTGGTCATCTTTATGTGTAACCATTGCCCATTTGTTCTTCATGTAATTGATAAAATTAATGAGCTGTATGAAGACTATAATGAAAGAGGAATAGAATTCATTGCCATTAGTGCTAATGATGTTGAAAAATATCCGGCAGATTCTCCGGAGAAAATGATCGAATTTCAGATTGAAAGAAATTTTGACTTTCCTTATTTATATGATGAAAGCCAGGCTATCGCTAAAGCTTATGATGCAGCATGTACGCCAGACTTTTATTTCTTCGATGAAAAAATGGATCTTGTGTATAGAGGACAGATGGATGATTCCAGACCTGGAAACCATAAAGATGTGACCGGAGAAGATTTGATCATTGCTTTTGAAAACCTTTTATTAGGAGAACCTCAGGAAGAAATTCAAAGACCAAGTATGGGCTGTAATATTAAATGGAAATAATAGATACTATTATATATAATAATCTAAATCTGCTCATCAATGGGCAGATTTTTTTATTTTAGTTCTCTCGCAGATAAAGAAGATATACAATCTTTAAAATGATTTCTGAATTACTTTTATACTTGTGTCTACACTCTCAATTTTATCATGTGTAGAGTTTTTAATAAATTCTGAAGGTGTTTTCCCTGTATATTTTTTAAACATTCTATTGAAATAGGTAACATTATTAAACCCACAACTATAGGAGCATTCGGAGATGCTTTTATCCTGAACCATTAATAAACAGGCTTTATTAATCCGGTACCGATTGACAAATTCGGTGAATGTAATTTGCGTTGCTTTTTTGAAAAAATTACAAAATGCAGGTAAAGTAAGGTTGGCCAGTTTAGCAACGTCTTCAATATTGATATCTTTATAATAATGATGCTCCACATACGTGAAGATATTTTCCAGACGGGTTTTGTTTTTTGAAATAATAGTATGGGGCATTATTTCCTTGTTTAGTAAGTCGTAATCTTTTCGGGTAGAAAGTTCAAAAAGGACTTCTAAGAGCAATAGGTATCTTTTGTAGCCTTCGGAATCCAGCATTTCTTTAAGTTTAGGAAGGAGGGCTTTTTTTGTCGCCATGCTGAAATGAATTCCATACTTAGAAATTTCCAGTAAGTTTTTAATAGACCTTGCTTCCAGTTCCTCTGGAGGAAACTGTAAAATTTCTTCCCGGAACTGGAGGACTATTTCTTCATGAGGATCTATTGAATTCAATCCAAACCCTGAATGAGGAATATTGGATCCAATCAATACCAGATCACCATTTGAATAATTGCTTTTATGATATCCCACATGCCTGGTTCCGCTCCCGGAAACAATGCATACCAGTTCTATTTCAGGATGATAATGATATTCCCATTTAAACTCAGAAATGGGAGAGGTATTGTGTAAGGTACGAAAAGAACTCTTCTCATCAGGGATGACTCTTTCAAAACTGACTTTCATTAAATTAATGGTATTTGAGCTATAAAAATAATAATTATATTAATATAGTTCAAATATTGATTTACTGTGTTAAATTAATGTTAAGTCAAATGCTTCTATCTTAGTCGCCGGGAAAACATTTAATGAAGCATTTTTGTAATTTACCATAGTAGATTATATCATCATAAAAGGCTTCTGTATGATTCTAAAAAGCTGATGTGATCAGTATATTAAAATAAGAGAATGAAAAACTTCAATATAAAGGCAATTCTATTTTTAAACTATTTCGTGTTTGCAATTCTATTGAATTCTGTAGGGACGGTTATCTTACAGGTTCAGCAGAATTTTGGAATTTCGAAATCATCAGCAAGTGTTTTGGAGGGTTTTAAAGATCTACCTATAGCAATTTGCTCTTTTATATTGGCGTCTTTTCTACCGAAAATAGGAATTAAAAACTCAATGCTGATTGCTCTTTTTCTGGTAAGTTGTATGTGTTTTGTGATGCCTTTTTCAAATGACTTCTGGTTTTTTAAGCTACTATTTGCTATTGTAGGTGTTTCGTTCGCATTAATCAAAATATCTGTATTTACTTCTATCGGACTGGTGACGAGTACTGATAAAGAACATTCCAGCTTTATGGGGTTTTTAGAAGGATTTTTTATGATTGGTGTTTTAGCGGGAAATGTACTTTTCAGCCTATTTATAGATGACCACAATCCTAAGTCCACTTACTGGCTGAATGTATATTGGGTATTGGGTGCCTTATCAGCATTATCATTTCTTTTTCTCTTCTTTTCTAAATTGAATGAAAACGAAGCTAAAAGTGAAGCAACTGATCTGGTAGGGGATATTAGAAACAGTATTAGTCTTTTTAGCTATAAAAAGGTGTTGTTCTTTTTATTGTGTGCATTTCTTTTTGTTTTGGTAGAGCAGAGCTTTCAAACCTGGACACCTACTTTCTATAAAGAAATTCTCAAAGTACCTACATCGATGAGTATTCAGGCGGGAGCTGTTTTGGCAGGTGCATTTGCATTGGGGCGGTTTTTGTCAGGATTTTTCTCTAAAAAATTTAGCTGGATCTATGTAGTTTCCTTTTGTGTAATTGGTTTTGCTATAAGCTTATTATTGGTATTGCCTCTTACGCATAATACGCAGATCGGTGAAGGAACAAGCTGGCTTAATGCGCCGCTTGTGGTTTACCTGTTTCCATTAATGGGTGGTTTACTGGCTCCGATTTATCCAAGTATCAATTCTGTTATTCTGGCTTCAATACCTAAATATTTGCATAGTGCAATGTCAGGGCTTATTGTAGTTTTCTCTGCCATCGGAGGAACGATTGGATCTGTTATTACAGGTTTTGTATTTCAGGAATTTAGCGGGCAAAGGGCTTTCTATCTTTCATTGATCCCTCTTGCATTGCTTATTATATCAGCTATTATCATGAATAAATTAAAAATAAACCCTAAAAAATAAATGAATACTCAGCTTTATATTAAGGATATTCAGACTCTTTTTGATGATGTTCAGAGATCTCAGATTTTTGAAGATCAAAAAATGATGACGGATGCAGTCCCTTTATTTTCTGTTTCAGAAATTAATAAGAAATATGAAAATGAAAAAGGATCGGGAGGTTTTGATCTGAAAACTTTTGTACTTGATCATTTTGATTTTTTAGGAGCTAAGATTTCTATTCAAAGAGAAGATCATTTACCTATACGTCAACATATAGAGAAACTATGGGATGAATTGACCCGCACTTCTTATCAGGCGAAAGGAACTCTTCTACAGCTTCCGAAACCTTATATCGTTCCCGGTGGACGCTTTAATGAGTTTTTCTATTGGGACAGTTATTTTATTATGCTTGGATTACAGGTATCAGGAAGAATAGAAATGATGGAAAACATTGTTGAAAATTGCTCTTACCTTATTCAAAATGTAGGATTTGTTCCTAATGCAAGCCGGACTCATTTTCTGAGCAGATCTCAACCACCTTATTTTTCTTTAATGCTTGACCTGCTTGTTGAGACTACTCAGAATGAAGGTCTCTATCTCCAATATCATGATACTTTAGAAAAAGAATATCAGTTCTGGACGGAAGGAGAAAATGAGCTTGATAATAATTCTCAAATAAAAAGAGTCGCTAAAACTGATAAGGGTGATATTTTAAACCGGTATTACGATGCAGAAAATCAACCGCGTCCGGAAAGCTATTTAATAGACCTTGAAGATAAAGAGGGAGCTTCGGGAGATGAATTTTACAGAAATATAAGAAGTGCCTGTGAGTCGGGTTGGGATTTTTCCAGCAGATGGTTTGCAGACGAAGAAACGATACAAACAATAGAAACACTGAATATTGCTGAGGTTGATGTTAATTGTCTTTTATGGCACTTGGAAAAAACATTAGCAAAATCTTCAGCGCTGCAGAACCTGACAGATAAAGAATATTATTTTACTGAAAGAGCAGAAAATAGAAGGCGGATAATCAATGCTTATTTCTGGGATGAAAATGCCAAAACGTATAAAGATTATCATCTAAAAAAGCACAAAAAGACAACGTCTGAACATATTGCTGCTCTTTATCCTTTATTCCTTGGATTGGCCAGTGAAGAACAGGCTAAAGCGGTCTCTGAAACACTAGCTGAAAAATTTCTTTATAAAGGAGGTCTTGTGACTACTACGAAACAATCGGGACAGCAGTGGGATCTTCCTAATGCCTGGGCTCCCTATCAGTGGCTTGGGTTTGTTTCAATGACTAACTATGGATTTGCAGAATTAGCAGATCAAATAAAAAATAACTGGTGCTCCAATGTCGAAAGGGTTTATAACAATACCGGTAAGCTCATGGAAAAATACAATGCATTAGATGATGAAACGATTGCCGGCGGAGGAGAGTACCCTAATCAGGATGGATTCGGTTGGACTAACGGAGTCTATTTAAAGCTAAAACAATAATTAAAACTATATGGGTATGAAAAAAAAATCACTCTTTTTAATTGCAGGTATTGCTACGCTTTATTTTAATAATGCGTATGCACAGGAAACTGTTCAGGATTCCACAAGAACGGCATCCATTGACCAGGTAGTTATTACAGGGAATTCCAATCCTAAAAAGAAAATAGAATCGAGTACAGCCATTTCTACTTTTACCGCAAAAGAAATCCAGAAACAAAATCCTATTAGTGCTGCTGCATTGCTTCAGAGAGTACCCGGATTTGCTGTTGAAACTTCAGGAGGTGAGGTAGGAAATAATCTTTTTGCAAGAGGGATTCCTTCTGCCGGAGCTTATGAATTTGTACAGGTGCAGGAAGATGGACTGCCGGTTTTTGAAGATGGAGCGTTGCAGTTTGCTAATGCCGATAATTTCTTCCGTGTAGATAATTCAGTTAGTAGATTAGAAGCGCTAAGAGGAGGTTCAGGATCTATTTATGCCAATAACTCTCCTGGAGGACTTATTAACTTTATCACGAAAGAAGGAGGTAATGATTTCAGAGGGACGGCTAAATTAGAAACAAGTACATATGGATTAATGCGTACTGATCTGAATGTAGGTGGTGCCTTGGTTAAGGATAAATTATTTTTTAATGTAGGCGGTTTTTACAGGACTGATGAGGGAATAAGAAAAACAGGCTTTAAAGCAAATAATGGAGGACAAATCAGAATGAACCTGAAATATGTCTTCGATAAGGGGTATGTGAAAGTGTACTATAAAAAACTGGACGACAGAAATACTTTTTTCCTTCCTATTCCTTTATTACAAAACGGGAACAAATTCAAAGAGTTTCCTGGCTTTGATGCCAATTATGGAACATATAGTTATAGAGCAATTGGGCAGCTTAACATCCCTCAGGCAGGAGGTGGATTTTTTAGAAGAAACCTGGAGGATGGTATTCATCCTAAAGTAGATGTTGTAGGTGCTGAATTTAAATATGATCTTGGAAATAACTTTACAGTCTTAAATAAAACGAGATATACCAATATCAATATGAACTATACCGGGATGTTTCCTGCGGGAGCACCTCAGCTAGCCAGCAATTTTGCTAATGCTAATGGTATCTCGGGAAATAATTATCAGTACTCTCTGGCTGGCAGCGGTGCGCTTGTAAACCCTCAGTATGTACAGAAGTTAGGTTTCTGGGCTATTGATAAGCAAATGGATAATTTTGTAAATGACATCCAGCTTAATTATAAATTTGATAAAGGGAGTGTGACGGCAGGATTCTATAAATCTAACTGGAAATCTCATCAATACTGGAACTGGAGTAATATTTTAACAACAGCAACCGATCGTCCTCAGCTGCTTAACTTAGTGGATACTTCCCTTAATCCGACAGATGTTGGTTATTCTAAAACATATAATGGTGTGACAGATATGTCATTCCTGATCAGGGATTCACAGATCCAGGGAAGTTTGAATGATCTTTATATGAATTTAGATTATAATATTACAGATGATTTAAGTTTTAATGGAGGAATCCGTTACAGCCGTGATTTTTATAAAGGATATGGGGTTAATACAACGACTGCGAACCTTAATAATTCAGGATTGACCACGGATGGAACTCATAGTTTTGCAACAACAACTGCTGATGATAATATGGCGGTTTTGGGTAACCGATATACGTATTGGTATTATGATATCAACAGGATGTCTTTTACTGTGGCTTCTAATTATAAAATTAATAAACAAAATGCAGTGTATGCCCGTTTCTCAAATGGATTCAGGTCACCTAATGAAGAGGCTTATTATAATAATATGAATAATTTAAGCCAGATCAAGCCTGTTCAGACCAATCAGCTGGAAATCGGATATAAGTATTACTCGCGTACTTTTGATATCGGAGTAATTCCTTTTTATTCTACATTAAAGAATCTTTCATTTACAGATGTGTACTCTGACGGAACTTCGGAAAATAAGTTTGCCAATACTTCCAATATCGGGGTAGAGCTGGAAGGATATGCAAGATTGTTCAATAATTTACTTGAGTTGACTTTCAACGGGACTTTCCAAAATCCGAAATATAAAGATTTTACTGGAAGAAATGCAGATGGAACTCCGTTTAATTATGACGGGAACCAGGTAAGAAGAATTCCTAAATTCTATTTCAATATTTCACCTGCATTTAATATCACGAAACAATGGAGAGCTTATGTTAGCTATAATTATTATGGAAAACGTTTCCAGGATGAAGCTAATAGTGATACCAATATTTTACCGTCATTCAGTGAAGTAGGAGCAGGGACTTCTTATCAATTGGGTAAAATACGTTTTGCTATCGATGGAACTAATATCTTTAATACCATTGGTATTACTGAAGGAGATCCAAGATCTCCGTTAACAGGTACGGGAGACATAAGGATGGCAAGACCAATTATGGGTGCTGCGGTGAGAGGATCTATTACATTAGATTTCTAAATTCTATTTCTTACTAATATAAAAAACCGTCAGATTTTTCTGACGGTTTTTATTTTATTGTTTTATAGGGAATTATAGAATGATAAAGGGGTATGATCTTACATTTCATATTCCTGCATTCCGAACTCTGAAAATGGTTTTTATCTGAAAAATGGATTGTATTGTTTCTCAAAACCAATACTGGTAGGATTTCCATGTCCTGAAAATATCTGGGTGTCACCATCCAGTACAAAAAGCTTGGTGTTGATTCCGTCGATTAACTGTTCATAATTACCTTTATATAGATCCGTTCTTCCGATACTGCCCTCAAACAGAACATCTCCTGAAATCATGAATTTTTGATTTTCATTGTGGTATACAACGCTGCCCGGAGAGTGGCCCGGGACATGATAAATTTTGAACTTGTCACCATCAAAATCCAGTTCATCGCCTTCGTTAATGTATTCAACATCCACTTGAACCGGGTCGATATTCATCCCGAATCTTACACCGCTCATTTGAAGCATATCCAAAACCTCCTGATCTTCTTTGTGAAGGATTACAGGAACTTTAAAGGTATCAAAAGCCCATTGTAAGCCTAATACGTGGTCAATATGGGCATGAGTAAGAAGTATTTTCGTGATTTTTAATTCATGTTTACTAATAAAATCACTGATCAGTTTGGTTTCCTGCTCGTTAATGTTTCCCGGATCGATGAGCCAGGCATTTTTATTCTCATTATAAACGATGTAGGTATTTTCACTCGCAAAGTTGAATACGAAACCTTGAATTTGAAGCATATTCCGAATATTTTTTTATCAAAAATACGATATTATAAAGAAAGTGATCATTTTTCTTTATCTTCGTCATAATGAAAACATTGCGAATATTTTTACTTTCTTTAGGCGGATTGGTTTTTGGGCAGAATATCCAAAGCATCCAGTTATTTAACCCTCAGACAAATGATGAAACGCCTGTAATCAACTTTAATCAGACATTGGTTCTAAGTTTTGATGATCTTACGAATTCCAGTGAGATTTACAGATATACCATTAAACATTATGACCGAAACTGGAATGATGATAATCTTTTCTTTACGGAAATTGCCAATGGAAGTCTCAATGCGCTTTTAGATAGGTTCGAGTATTCATTCAATACATTACAACCCTATACCCATTATAAACTGACGTTTCCTAATGAGAAAATACAGCCGAAGATTTCAGGTAACTTTGAGTTGATCGTGTATAAAGATTCTGCCGACAAGCCTCTTTTTAAAAGAAGATTTTATGTAGTGGAAGATAAAGCTACTTTGGCGGTTAATGTTTCCAGAATAGCAGATGCCAAAAATCCAAATATCAGGCAAAGGGTAGAAGTACAGGCTGTATCTGCAGGTGGTGACTTGTCATCTAATGTCAACTCTATGAGCTTGAATGTAATGCAGAATAATAATTCGAACGTTACAGTTAATAACCTAAGACCCAGTTCTACATTAGGAAATAAACTGCTTTTTCAGCAAATGAACCTGACGTTTCCCGGAAATAATGAATTTTACTACTTTGATAATAAGAATATGAATATGGCAGCAGATATGGTTCGTGCTACCGAAGTGAAAGATGGTGTGAACCAGACTTATCTTCATCCTGTCTGGGCATATCCTTTAAATTACCAATATCAGCCGGATGTAAACGGAGCTTATTATTTCAGGAGAAATGATATGGGCCTTGAAAGAAATGCAGAGAGGGAAGCAGATTATTCATGGGTGTATTTTTCTTTAGACTCGGATCCGGTGGATAAAGATATTTATGTATTGGGTGGCTTTAATAATTTTATTCCAAGTAAAGAAAATCAGATGCAGTATGATGCAGCCGCTAAAAAATATGTGGCTAGAATATTTCTTAAGCAAGGTTTCTATAATTATATTTTGGCAACAAAAGAAAGCAATGGCTCGCTCAATTTTGGTGAGATCAATGGAAATTTCTGGGAAACAGAAAATTTATATCAGGCATTTTTATACTATGCCCCTTTCGGAAGAAATTACGATGGCTTGATGGGTTACGGTGAATTTAGGACTCCTGTAAGATAATTTATATAAATATTTAATATTCAGGTAGATATTGTTTGTTAAAAATAGTATTTGCGTTTAAATTATTTTTACTTTAATCCTGGACGGATAAAATTATCTTTGAATAACAATAATTTTAATGATATTATTTTGATTTGCAATTAATAAAATAGTGTTTTTGTTATTTAATTCATAATATTATTTTGTTTTTATTAAGAAATATTTACTAATTTAGTCTCGTAACTAAATAATATATTTTTATGAAAACAAAATTTACTCTTGTATTAAGCATTAGTGCTTACCTATTTGCCTCCGGGCAAGAAACTCCAGCAAAACTTATTTCCGGTAAAAACGGACTTCATGCAGAATTGATTAGTTTTGATAAAAGCAGACCTGATTTCAAAGGAACTCCTGTTTTGTTTGACGAAGCATCCAAAAGATTTTCACAGGGTCAGGGTTTGAAGATTGGGGCCGAAAAAGACCAGCTAGGTTTTGAGACTCATAGATTTCAGCAAACAATCAATGGTATTCCTGTAGAATACGGGATGATGGCTGTACAAACTAAGGATGGGAAAATTGTAAGTGAAACAGGGAAGTGGGTTCTGAATGCGCCAGCTGCAATAGAGAAAAAAATAAGTATCTCGGAAAATATTGCTTTACAAAATGCAATGTCCTTTGTAGGGGCTGATTCTTATAAATGGCAGAATAGAGATGAAGAGGCTTTTATCAAGAAAGAGGCTAAAAACTCTCAAGCTACTTTTTTTCCAAAAGGAGAATTGGTGTATTATTCAGAGCCTACGGATGAGAAACTATCCAATTTAAAACTTGCCTATAAATTTGATATTTATGCTGAAAAACCACTAAGCCGGCAGTATGTATTTGTAGATGCTAAATCAGGTACGATTCTAGGTACTGAGCAACTGATCCATGAAGCTAACACTCCAGGGACAGCAGTTACTGCATATAGTGGAAACAGATCAATTGTTACGGATTCTTACGCAGGGCAATACAGATTAAGAGAAAGCGGAAGAAACGGAGGAACTTCAGTAGAAACCTATAATTTGAATAGAGGTGTAGTATATCAGCTGGCCACAGATTTCACAGATGCAGATAATTACTGGAATAACGTTAATATCAATAAAGATCAATATGCTACCGATGCCCATTGGGGAGCAGAAATGACATTAGATTATCTGTATACAAAATTTGGAAGAAGAAGCATTGATGACAATAACTTTGCGATAAAATCATATGTTCATTATGCGGTTAATTTTTTCAATGCATTCTGGGATGGACAAAGGATGACTTATGGAGATGGAGATAACTCTAATAACTTCCAGCCATTAACAGCCCTTGATGTTTGTGGTCATGAAATTACGCATGGTATGACAAGTAAAACGGCAAACCTTGCTTACCAGAGAGAGTCAGGAGCATTGAATGAAGGGTTCTCCGATATTTTTGGAAATACGGTAGAACGCTGGGCGAGACCTAATCAGGCTAACTGGACTCTGGGTGAAGATTTTGGTCGTGTGATTAGGAATATGGCTAATCCTAAAGATTATAATCAACCGGATACCTATATGGGGACATATTGGAAAGATGCTTCAACAACAGGATGTCAGGTTCCTAATCAGACAAACAATAATTGCGGAGTGCATACCAACTCAGGTGTTCTTAATTATTGGTATTATTTATTAGTGAGTGGTGGAACGGGAACTAATGATAAAGGGTTCTCCTATAATGTTTCAGGTATTGGATTTGATAAAGCTGCTGCAATTGCATACAGAACATTAACAACTTACCTTACGGCATCTTCTAATTATGCCAATGCAAGGACTTATTCACTTATTGCTGCTAAAGATCTGTATGGTGAAGGAAGTAATGAGATAAAACAGGTTACTAATGCCTGGGATGCTGTTGGTGTTGGAGGTGGAACATCTCCTGCTGGGAAAATGACTGATGCAGGTCTTTCAACATATACTATCAGTCCTAATCCTGCAAGAGATAAGTTCATGGTTTCATTTGAAGGAAAATCAGGATCTGGTGTTGTGGAAGTGATTAATGTTACCGGAAAAAGAGAACTTTCTGAAAAATTCAGAACACAAGACGGTGTAAACAAAATTGATGTTAAACTTCCGTCTAATATGCTTCCCGGAGTATATATGATTATGGTAAATGGTCAAAAAGCAGGAAGCCTAATTAAAAAGTAACGCTTTTTTAATATATTTATACTTTGAAAGGGTGCAAGTTTGTCTTGCACCCTTTCATTTTGTTATTAATGATACCTGAATATATAAAGTTTTCTTCTTGTGAAAAAAATAAAGAATATTAATAATTAGGGTGGATCGTGTTTAGAAACAGATATAGATAAATTTGTACATAAAAAATCGATAATAGATTTATAAAATTATTTATGATCGAAAAATAAAAATGGAGTAGTTATATAGTAAATTTTTTATCTTTTTATAAAAACATTGATTAATAAAAGAATTTTAAGGGATTTATGAAATTTTAAGTCTTTAAAATGCAATGCATTGCATATCGAAAAATTAATTCACGTAATAATGATTTTTAATTTAATTTATTCATTAAATTGATATAAAAGATTAAATAATGTTGAAATAATTTTCTTTTTTTGTAAATCGTCATTGTGTTTTATTAATTTATTTATAAAATCAATTGAATTTTATTCATTGATTTCGATTATTTAATGTGAAAAGTTTATACATTCGCTTTACCATTTGACAAAATATTTTTATGAAAACAAAATTTATCTTAGTGGCAAGTGTTGCCGCCTGCTCTTTCGTTTTTGGGCAAAACAAACCATCGAAATTAATTTCTGGTAAAAACGGATTACACGCAGAGTTTATTAGATTTGATAAAAGCGGACCTGCTTTTCAGGGAGCTCCGGTTTTATTTGATGAGGATTCCCAAAGGTTTATCCCGGGACAAGGCCGTAAGCTAGGTGTTGAAAAAGACGCACTGGGTTTTGAAACTCATCGATTTCAACAAACAGTTAATGATATTCCTGTAGAATATGGGATGATGGCTGTACAAACAAAAGGAGGAAAGGTGGTAGGAGAATCCGGAAAATGGATTCTTAAAGTTCCGGAAGGGATTGAGAAGAAAGTAAATATCTCTGAAAGTATAGCATTACAAAGTGCTCTATCATTCGTGGGAGCAGATTCGTACAAATGGCAAAATAGAGAAGAGGAAGACTTTATTAAAAAGGAACGTAATGATGCTAATGCAAGTTTTGCTCCTAAAGGGGAACTGACCTACTATTCAGATCCTACTGATGAAAAGCTTCGTAATTTAACACTAGCCTATAAATTTGATATTTATTCAGAAAAGCCATTAAGCAGACAATATGTTTTTGTAGATGCTAAAAATGGAAAAATTTTAGGATCAGATGCTATTATTCATGAAGTGAATGCTCCGGGTACTGCTACAACAGGGTATAGCGGAAACAGAAATATTATGGCAGATTCCTATAATGGAAGCTACAGATTAAGAGAATCCGGTAGAAATGGAGGAACCGCTGTAGAAACATATAACCTTAAAAAAGGGACCAACTACTCATCTGCTGTAGATTTTACCGATACGGATAATGTTTGGAATAATGTAAACGCGAATAAAGATCAATATGCTACCGATGCCCATTGGGGAGCTGAAATGACCTTAGATTATCTGTATACAAAATTTGGAAGAAAGAGTATCGATAACAACAATTTTGCTATAAAATCTTATGTTCATTATTCTACCAATTATTTCAATGCGTTTTGGGATGGTTCCAGAATGACATATGGTGATGGTAGCTCCAGTACGAACGGAGGATTGCCGCTAACTGCTATTGATGTTTGCGGACATGAGATCACTCACGGAATGACTTCTAAAACAGCGAACCTGGTCTATCAAAGAGAGCCGGGAGCGCTAAATGAAGGGTTTTCAGATGTTTTTGGAAACTCAATAGAGCTTTGGGCAAGACCAAACCAGGCCAATTGGAAACTGGGTGAAGATTTTAATTATCCAATCAGAGATATGTCTAATCCTAATGCTTACAGTCAACCTGATACTTACAAAGGAAAGTATTGGAAGGATGCTTCAACAACAGGTTGTGTTACTCCAGGGCAAAATACTAATGACTATTGCGGCGTTCATACAAATTCCGGAGTGTTGAACTTCTGGTATTATTTACTAGTAACCGGAGGTACGGGAACTAATGATAATGGTTTTGCTTATAATGTTTCCGCAATAGGACTGGATAAAGCAGGAGCAATTGCTTACAGAACATTAACGACTTATCTTACTTCATCTTCTACTTATGCTAATGCCAGAACGTATTCTCTTCAGGCTGCTGCGGACTTATACGGTTCAGGTAGTAATGAAGTAACACAAGTAACCAATGCATGGAATGCAGTAGGTGTAGGAGGTGGTACTTCTTCTGCAGGACTTATTGCTGATACACCGAATACTTCGCTATATACTATTAGCCCAAATCCTGCAACAGACAGATTTACGGTAACATTTGAAGGAAAAGCCGGAAAAGGAATCGTAGAATTGATAGGTTTAACCGGGAAAAAAGAAATTTCTGAAAGAGTTGAACTTACAGATGGTACTAATAAACTGAATTTACAGCTTCCATCTAGTATGCTTCCTGGAGTATATATCGTAACGGTGAATGGCCAAAAAGCCGGAAACCTGATTAAAAAATAATTTCTTTATTTTATTTATATTAATAATAAGGGTACAGGTGTTTTCTGTACCCTTTTTTATATGGTAGAATGAATAGATTAGTATATAAATCTTCGAGATATGAGATCATAAAAAAAATGACATCCGGTTTTCCAGATGTCATTTTTATTGTATTAATTATAAATTTTATACGAAATAAAATTCATTAAGTTTTTCTTCACATAGGGTTTTTACAACATCTATCCATCGGTCTTCATCATTCAAACATGGAATATAATGGAAGTTTTCTCCGCCACCGTGCATGAATTGCTCTTTCCCCTCTACAGAAATTTCTTCCAGAGTTTCTAAACAATCAGATACGAAAGCAGGGCAAACGACCGCTAAATTTTTAATTCCTTTTTTAGGAATGGTTTCTAAAGTTTCATCAGTATAAGGTTCAATCCATTTATCTTTTCCCAGTCTAGACTGAAACGAAACAATAGTTTTTTCTTTTGGTAGTCCCATCTTTGCAATGACGGACTCTGTGGTTTTATAACACTGGTGTCTGTAACAACGGGCATTATGAGCCTCAATCTTACTGTTAATACAATTGGCATCATCAATCTTACAGGTATTCGAAGGATCTGTTTTATAAATATGCCGTTCCGGAACACCATGATAAGAGAATTGTAAAGCATCAAAATTTTCAGGAAGTTTTTCCCGGATGCTATCTGCTAGACAATTAATGTAGATTTCTCTATCATAGAAAGGTTGAATGTAATTAATTTTTACCGTTGGGAATTTTTTCTTTCTTACTTCCTCTGCTTTTTCAATCACTGTTTCCGTTGTACTCATAGCATATTGAGGATACAGTGGGAAAAGAACAATGTCAGAAACTCCCTGATCAACTAATTTTTGAATACCTGCCTCAATACTTGGCTGCGCATAACGCATTCCGATTTCCACGGGAACGTCCACCAGTTTTTGTAATTTTTTCTGAATTTTTTCAGTGATTACGACCAAGGGAGAACCCTCATCTGTCCAAACTGTTTTATAAGCTTCAGCAGATTTTGCCGGTCTTGTATTAAGGATAATACCACGAACTAAAAGCGCTCTGAAAATCCAACGATAATCTATCACCTTTTCATCCATTAAAAACTCGTCGAGATATTCTTTTACATCCTTTACGTCTGTAGATTTTGGGGAGCCAAGATTTACCAGTAAAATTCCTTTTTTAGCCAATGTTTTTAATTTTAATTTAAAAAATAAAGTTTTCGAAATTCAGCATCAATTTTGATACCATATCCAAGCTATAGTACGGCAATGATGAATTACGATTTCTTTTTTCCGGATATAGATTATCCGTTAACTGCTTCTACTCTCTCTACCAAATCAGGAACAAATTGTTTTAAAATATTTTCTATTCCGTTTTTTAGAGTGGCTGTAGAACTAGGACATCCTGAACAAGCCCCTTGTAAAAGCATTTTTGCTGTTTTACTAGCTTCGTCATATTCCATCAATGAAATTTTTCCACCATCATTTTCTACCGCAGGAGCTACATATTCATTCAGGATATCTGAAATTTTCTGCTCATCATCCGTATAATCTCTGTTGATGATTTTCTCTACTGGATTTTCATGTTTTTGAGGTTCCATATTTGAAATTTCCCCTCCGTTCTGAAGATATTCAGCAATAAGACCACGTACGGCCATCATTACCTGATGCCATTCTACAGACTGATCTCTGGTTACGGCTACGAAATTATCTGAAATGAAAACTTCTTTTGCAAAATCAAACTCCTTGAAAATAGCTTGCGCTAAAGGAACTCCTTCTGCTTCATCTCTTGATTTTACTTCTACGAAACCTTCCAGTAATAATTTGTTAGAGACAAACTTCATTACGTTAGGATTAGGAGTCATTTCAGCATAGATCTGATACATTTCCTTTCTCTTTTGGAGATAAACTCTCGGATTGGCCAATAGCTCATCTTCGATTACATTTTTCAGACTTTCAGCGACATGCTCCCATTCTATAGTGTCCTGCTTGGCAACGGCTACAAAATTAGCTGTAATGAAAACTCTTTCCACAAAAGGATAGTTGAACAATTCCTGAGCAAGAGGAATTTCTGATATATCTGAACTTCTGTCCAACTCCAGAGACCCGGGAATCAAATTGTAATCAGCAACAAATTTCATCACTTTTGGGTTTTCTGTTGGCTCTATAAGTATCTTATGCATTTTTTCGTTAAATTTGAATTACAAAAATACGCAATTAGAAGTTAGAAGCTGGATGGAAGTAGTTAGATTTTTGCTATCGCTGTAATTTAAAAATTGTGATCGTACCATTTAATTTTTCCAATAAGCTCATTCTCAAAATATCAAATTAAAAATATGGCACTTATAAAAGAACTTTTAGGCAAAACACCACAGATCGGAGACAATACATTTTTAGCAGAAACAGCAACCATCATCGGAGATGTAACTATGGGTAAAGAATGCAGTGTATGGTACAATGCGGTGATTCGTGGTGATGTTAACTATATTAAAATGGGAGATAAGGTCAATGTACAGGATAATGTCATGCTTCATTGTACTTATGAAAGATTCCCATTAGTAATCGGGAATAATGTTTCAATCGGTCATAATGCTATTGTCCATGGATGTACCGTTCAGGATAATGTATTAATAGGAATGGGAGCCATTGTTATGGATGATTGCGTGGTTGAAGAAAATTCTATTATCGGTGCAGGTTCGGTTGTTACACAAGGAACTCATATTAAATCCGGAGAAGTCTGGGGCGGGGTACCTGCCAGAAAAATTAAAGACATTTCTGCCCAGCTATTGGAAGGAGAGGTAAACAGGATTGCAGATAATTACGTGAAATATTCTTCGTGGTATAAAGATTAAATTCAAAAAATAAAAAAGCTCCGTCTTACAGACAGAGCTTTTTTTGTGAATCCTTAGTGATAAACTCCTGGTGAGTTTAGGGTGTTGTATTTATTTTGTTGCATATACAAGCTCTGCTTTACCATTGCTGCATTTGATCTTTTGTGGTTCTTCTATGACGGAGCAGTCTGAGGTGATACCATATTTCGTATTGAACTCTGATTCTTTTTTATTATAATCCTCAATTTCCGGTAAAATCTCAGCTTCCAGTTTTTTTGGATAGGCGATGTAGGATTTTGGACCGCCACAAGCTTTTGAACCTAGAGGAGCAGCCATCCAGTCATCAGCGTTGGTACACTTCTCTTTATTAATTTCTGATACTATAATCGCTTTTATTTTTTCCAGCTGAACTTCGTCGTATTTTTTGCTGTTTTCATCAACCGGTCTTTCAGCAATATCTTTTGGTAGATTGTCTGTAACATTCTTTGTTCCGCAGGAAGCTAAAGTTAGTGTTAGGCAAAGTGTTATCACTGAAATTTGGATATGTGCTTTTCTCATATTAGTTTTTTCTGAGAAAACGCAGTCAAAAGTTATGCCATTAGGATAAATTCAAATTGATTTTCCGTAATTTTGACGACGATGAACAATCATTTTTTTGACATAATAGAACATACCAACAGAAGCGTTTTTCTTACAGGAAAAGCCGGAACAGGTAAAACAACTTTTCTTAACGAGTTTGTAAAAAAAACACGGAAAAAGCATATTGTAGTAGCACCTACGGGAATTGCTGCCATTAACGCCGGAGGGGTCACCATTCACTCGATGTTTGGATTGCCTCTAAGAACTTTTTTACCTACTACAGACCGTATCGATGGAAGTTTGGCAAATAATATTGCTGACCTGATGCCTCATTTCAAATACCGAAAAGATAAGTTGAAGCTTTTAAGAGAAGTGGAAGTTATTATTATCGATGAGGTTTCTATGTTAAGAGCGGATGTCCTGGATATGATGGATTTTTCCTTACGTTTTATCCGAAGGAATAATCAGCGGTTCGGGGGAGTTCAGATGCTGTTGATTGGTGATTTGTATCAGCTTCCTCCCGTAGTAAGAGATGAACATGTATTGAAGATGTTCTATCAGTCACCTTTCTTTTTTGATAGTCATGCAATAAAGGAAATTCCATTGATTACGATTGAACTGACAAAGGTTTATCGTCAATCTGATCAGGATTTTTTAGAGATCTTAAATGCGATTCGTGATGGAGATGTGGCCAATATAGATTTTGAACATCTTAATGAAAGATATGATCCCGATTTTGAAACCGGTCACGATTCCTATGTGTATTTATGTTCGCATAATAAAATGGCTGATGAAATCAATCAGGAGAAATTGGCTAAAATAAAAGTAACTCCCAATACTTATGAAGCCAAACTTTTTGGAGAATTTAAGGAGAATCAGTTTCCCAATGAACAGTTTTTGGAACTGAAAATTGGTGCTCAGGTTATGTTTATCCGAAATGATATTTCTCCGGAAAAGAAATATTTTAATGGGAAGCTGGGAGAGATTTCAGCTTTGGATGAAAATGAAATTCGTGTAGTTTTAGAAGGTAGTGAAAGGGAAATTGTCGTTAAGAGAGAAGTTTGGGAACAGAAAAAATATTTTTTAGATACAGATAAAAATATTAAAGAAGAAGTTTTGGGAAGCTTTGAGCAGTTTCCTATCAAGCTGGCTTGGGCAGTAACAATTCATAAAAGTCAGGGACTGACTTTTGATAAGGTGATCATTGATGCTGGGAAGAGTTTTACAGCAGGTCAGGTATATGTCGCCTTGTCCCGTTGCAGAACCTTAGAAGGGATTGTTCTTAAATCCAAAATCACACCTGAAGTCATCTTTAAAGATAATAGGATTTTACAATTTCAGGGAGATACTTTTGCCAATGATAGAGTAGAAAACATATTAAATAAGGAAAAATACGATTATAGTATCAGAAAAGTGCTTCGAACACTGGATAGTCTTTGGCTCCTGCATGAAGTGGAAGAGTGGAATAAGCTCTCAATTGCTACTAAGAGTATTGACCACGTAAAAGCCAATCAGCTTTACCTTCAACTCAAACATGAAATTGTTCAACTGGGAAAAGTCTTTACCAAACTAGAGCGTATTTTATTCCAGAAAATCAACCTTTTCATCGATAAAGAAGAAGAGTGGTCGGAAATTGAAAGCAAGACCAAAGGAGCTGTAAATTTCTTTTTTGTTGCAATCCGGGATAAAGTTTTTAATCCTCTGAAAGATTTCTATGCTGAAATCAAAGGAGCGAAAGGGCTAAAGCAGTATAATGAGGAATTAAAAAACTGGCTTGAAGATGTTGAAGAATATTTAAATAATTTAAAAGAAGCTCATTTATTGGAAACAAAGCTTCTGGATGAGGCCAACAATAAAGAAATTAATTTAAAAATTGCAAAAGTCCCTTCCCAGGTTCTTACTTTTCAATTATTTGAACAAGGAAAAACGATCGGTGAAATTTCTTTAGAAAGAGGTTTGGTTAAGGAAACGGTGATCGGTCATTTGGCGAAATTTGCAGAACAGGGATTACTGGATATTTCAAGGGTAATCACTTCAGATAAGATCAAAGCTTTTGAAACAGAATTTTATAACAATTCACATGAGACACTTACAGAATGGAAAAGTGCATTGCCAAATGATTTTGAATTTAATGAGATTAGGATTCTTTTAAATCATTATAATTATAAAAAAGGAAAGAATTCATAGGAATTCTTTCCTTTTTTGAGGACTTAGATTGCTTTCCAGTTAATTAGGATACATTGTGTTGATGGTTTGAATATCAACATTAGTAAAGCCATTTCTTACATAGTTAAAATTACTGCCATCAGCTCTCGTAATAGTTGGCTGCCCGTTTCGTGAATAGGAAGTTGACCAATACATCATTACCGAATTAATATCAAAAGGCCCGATATCATTTCCTGAATTATATTTTTCGAAATTAGAGCTTTGTCCATTTTGGATATTAGCCCATATGATGCGAACGTATTGATCCCTGTCCTTGCGGGTGTGTTCATGATAAATACCCACGGTATGTCCCATTTCATGAATGACTGTCCCTACTGAAACATATTGATCCAGAGAGATGGTTTGTACTCCCCCCTGATAACCTATATGAGCCCATCCATCTGATCCTGACTGACTTCCGAAAATGAATTGTACATAATTACTCTGATTAGTACGGGCAACCCATTTGGCATTGGTTTTAGAGTTATACTGATTAATGGCATTAATAATTTTATCCCTATTGATAGACCCCATATTACTGGCAATAGTATAGTAAATCGTTTTATTAGGCCATCTTGAGAAGCTTGCGCCTCCTTTTTCTTGTGAATTATCATTTAACTGTTTATCAGAAAGAACAATATCTCCTTGAAAAAAGTTCATTCCATCCTTTCTGATATAGGTAATAGATTGACCATTTAATTGACCTTTTTTAATTTCTTCTTTTGAGGAAGACGGATTGGTACTGGTATCCAGGTCGTCATTACTTTTATCACAAGAATATAAAGTTGCTGCAATTAAGCTCAGGCAAATCATCTTTTTTGTCATTGCCTTTGAGTAGAAAAAAATTGATTTTGTTTTCATAGTAGTATTTTTAAAGGTTTGTTATATGATGTGGATTTTTTTTAATGTTTTGATTTATTGACAAATACGAATTTAATAATTAATTCTCTAATAAATGAATTATTGATGTAAAAAAATAATAAATTGATTATATACATATCGGTCATTCTCAATACCCGGTTTTAGATGTCATGGAGATGAGAAACCTCTTAATAGTTTTTTTTCACTGCATCAATCAGCTTTATCAATTTTAAAAAATTGGTAAAGCAATTTTTATATTCTAAATTTGTTGGTCTTTTGACCTAAAACTTAAAATATGAAAAAATTTGAATTGTCTGTTCTGGATCTTGCACCAATAAAGCAAGGAGTGAGCATTCATGATAGCTTTCAGGACAGTTTATCTTTAGCTAATCATACTGAAAACCTGGATTATAAAAGATTTTGGCTTGCTGAGCACCACAATATGGAAAGTGTTGGAAGTTCTGCAACTTCGGTTCTTATTGGTTTTATAGCTAATGGAACGAAAAAAATAAGAGTAGGATCGGGTGGTGTTATGCTTCCTAATCATAGCTCTCTGATTATTGCTGAACAATTCGGAACATTAGAATCTCTTTTTCCTGATAGAATAGATTTAGGATTGGGGAGAGCTCCGGGAACTGATGGTCCCACTTCTCAAGCTTTGGGAAGGAACCCTGCTACTATTAATCAGCAATTTCCAAGACAGATTTTGGAGCTTCAAAAGTATTTTTCCAAGGAGAACTCTACATCGCTGGTTCGCGCTATTCCGGGAGAAGGTCTGGATATTCCTTTGTATATTTTGGGTTCAAGTACTGATAGTGCTTGGCTTGCTGCAGAACTAGGGCTTCCTTATGCTTTTGCCGGGCATTTTGCTCCTGCACAAATGGAGATGGCTTTTAAAATCTATAGAGAAAACTTCCAACCTTCTAAACAACTGGATAAGCCTTATATTCTTGCCGGTATTAATGGAATAGCAGCAGAAACATCAGAAGAAGCACATCAACTTTCAACCACCTTATTTCAGGCATTTGTTAATCTGATCAGAAATGATAGAAAACCTTTTGCACCACCTGTTGCCGATATGGATGAAGTGTGGTCTCCAATGGAAAAAGCAGCAGTAATGCAAATGTTGGAATACAGTTTTATAGGAGGCCCATCAGAAATTGAAGAACAGCTAAAAAACTTCCAGGAAAAATTTAATGTAGATGAATTAATCATTAACACTTACATTTTCGATCATCAAAAAAGGCTTGATTCTTACAGTGTCTTCAGAAAAGCTGCTGACTCTTTATTTAAAGCGTAATAAACCATTTATATTAATTGGAAGATGCTCATTTTTATAAGTATCTTTGCATCAAATTTAAAGTAAAAATGTCTGATATTAAATTAAATACTATTCCTGAGGCAATTGAAGACCTTAAAAATGGTAAAATAATCATAGTAGTAGATGATGAAAACAGAGAAAATGAAGGAGATTTTCTATGTGCTGCAGAACTTACAACACCTGAACTAATTAATTTTATGGCAGTTCACGGAAGAGGGCTTATTTGTATGCCACTTCCTGAAAAAAGATGTGATGAGCTTGGGTTGGATATCATGGTAACAAGAACCAGTGATCCGAAAGAAACAGCTTTTACAGTATCTGTTGACCTTTTAGGAAACGGAACTTCTACAGGTATTTCTGCAGGAGATAGAGCTAAAACAATCCTCGCTTTGATGGATGAGAAGTCAAAACCTACAGATTTCATGAGACCGGGGCATATTTTCCCGCTTCGTGCTAAAAAAGGAGGGGTACTTAAAAGAGCAGGACACACAGAAGCTGCTATTGATCTTACGCATTTAGCAGGATTGAAAGAAGGTGGAGTAATTTGTGAGATCATGAATGAAGATGGTACAATGTCACGTTTACCTGATTTATATGCTTTTGCTCAAAAGCATGATATGAAAATTATTTCTATTGAAGATCTAATCCATTATCAGCTTAAAAAAGGAAATCTTGTTGACAGAATCGAAGAGAGAAAAGTTAAGACTTATTATGGAGAATATGACTTCTATGCTTTCAGAGAGACATCTAATGAGCAAATTCATTTTGTACTGACAAAAGGAACATGGACAGTAGATGAGCCTGTATTGGTAAGAGTTCAGTCTTCTGATTCTTATTTTGATGTATTAACAAGATTAAACAATGGAGAAAAACCTTTATTGGAAAAAGTAACCAGTATGATCAATGAAGAAGGAAAAGGAGTGATAATCTTCATTAATAATGTTTCAAATTCTGAAAATACTTTAAAGAAATTACAACAGTTCCTTGATTATCAGGACGGGCAGCAACAGCACCCAACTTTAGCCTATAATTACAGAGATTATGGGATTGGAACACAGATCCTTAAAAATCTGGGGATTAATAAATTTAAAGTACTCACCCAGAACCCTGGCGTGAAGCCTCAGGTTGGAGGATATGATGTAGAAGTTACCGAAATGGTTCAATTATAAATAAAGAAAATGGCTTGAGTAATCAAGCCATTTTTATTTCATCGAAATTTCTGAATCCGTTCAGAAAATCTTTAACAGTCATTCTCTTTTTACCTTCCAGCTGAAGTTCCAAAGGTTCATAAGTTCCATCTGATGTGTAAATCTTAAAACTATTTTTTGATATCTCCAGAGTTCCGATAGTTTTATTATGCTCTGATATTTCAAATCTCCCATTGAATATCTTTAATCCTTTTTCTTCTTCTCCTATCTTTAAAGTAGTAAAAGCAGCAGGATAAGGAGACATTCCTAGGATAAACTGATGGATTGATTTTGATGGAGCATCCCAGTTAATTTTAGTATCTTCTTTAAAGATCTTATAGGCATTTTTAGGATGTTCAACTTGGGGTTGGGGTCTTTCTTCTATTGTATTTTCAGCAAGCCCGTCTAATGTCGTTACAATAAGTTTTGAGCCAATTTCCATAAGCCTGTCATGAAGGCTTCCTGCATTTTCATTCGGTAATATTTCCAACTCTTCCTGAAGAAGAATATTCCCTTCGTCTATTTTTTCATTAATAAAAAATGTAGTGACTCCTGTCGTTTTTTCGCCATTAATTACTGCATAATTAATAGGGGCAGCACCCCTATAATCAGGAAGCAGGGAGGCGTGAAGATTGAATGTTCCTATTTTAGGCATTTCAAAAAGAACTTTAGGCATCATTCTGAATGCAACCACTACAAATACGTCTGCATTAAGACTTCTAATTTGTTCTAAAAATTCGGTATTCCTTAGTTTTTCGGGTTGAAAGACGGGAAGGTTATTTTCTTCTGCAAATATCTTTACCGGGGATTGATGAATTTTCTGCCCGCGTCCGCTTGCTTTATCTGCAACAGTTACAACACCTACAACTTCATGATGTGATTGATGAATGGCTTCTAATGCAGTTTTTGCAAACTCAGGAGTGCCTAAAAAAACGACTTTCAATGATTTCATAATGCAAAGATAAGAGGTCTGTTGATAATTGAAAAATTAAAAGATTTAAAAATTAAAATATAAGTTTTTAGATTCTTTATTGTTTTCTCTATATTCTTCTCTCCATTATTAATGCAATGTAGTACAATTAAGCCAATGTATATGTTCTGAAATTGAGCATTTTTACCTTTCCTGAATCTAAAAGAAAAATAAGATTCTCTAATATATTTTCTTTTGAATGATAGTTCAGTTGCACTGAAAGCTCCTCAATGGTAGATGGCTTTTTGGCAAGCAAAGTGATCAGGTGTGTCGAAATATTTTTCCCAAACATGGTCTGTTTATTTTTTTCACAGATAGAACAGTGTCCACAATTTTTTGAGTTCTTTTCGCCAAAATAAGAGAGAATAAGCTTCATTTTACAATAGTCATTATTTTCTACATAAAATTTCATTTCCTCCCATTTCTGAATTTTATTTCTTTGTATGTGTTCAAAGAGTTTCCAATAAGATGAATTGATAACCCGTTCATCTCTTGGCTTTAAAAATTTGATGCTTGACAAAGCTCCATCTACATATTCAAGATATCTTTTTTGTTGAAGCTCCTTAAGGCGCTCTTTTATCAAATGAATGCTGATTCCGATTTTATTACTTACGTTTTGTTCGCTGAACATCACTTTATGTGTTGTAATACCGGAAATAGTACGAAGTAATTGCTCAATGAAATAACCATCTTTTTTGGGTAGCTGGTCTATTTCATCAGCTTGCATTAGTAATTCTAGGGAAGAAAGGCTTTTATTATCATTATAGTATATGATCTCCTGGTTATGAAGGAAATTCAATACATTCTTAATTTTGGCAATGGATAATTTTGTAAAATTTTGAATCCCATTGATGTTAAGCTGGAATACCTTTTCCGGGAGTTCATATTCAGCTACCTGAAAAATAGAGTAGAGGTATGTGATTATTTTCAGGAACTCTGATTTGTTCGGGATTTGATTTTTCAGGATTTGTTCAAAGTTGATAATTTCCTGTTTATTCCATAGTAAATAAGCAAAGCTATCTTGTCCATCTCTTCCGGCTCTTCCGATTTCCTGATAATAATTTTCCAATGATGGAGCTGGGGAATAATGCAGGACAAAGCGAACATTATCTTTGTCAATTCCCATCCCGAAAGCATTGGTTGAAATTAATACATAATTATTACTGGTATTCCAAAGATTTTGCTTCGCATTTTTTTCTTTTGTGGTCAGACCGGCGTGGAAGTAATCTACATTTTTTAACTGGTTTTTATGTAGAAATTCGGTAAGTAGCTCGGCTTCTTTCCTGGTTCGTACATAGATAATACCTGAGCTATGATTATATTTTAAAATGTCAAAAACACGTTGAAATTTGTCTGAAACCTCTTCAGTGAAAATCCGGATATTTTCTCTTTTAAAACTCTTTTGAAAAATTTTTGGATTTTTAAGTTCCAGTTTAATTTTAATTTCTTCCAAAACTTTAGGAGTGGCAGTTGCTGTTAAAGCTAAGCATGGGATTTCAGGGTTGTTTTTTCTGAACTCCTTTATATTTTGATAGCTGGGACGGAAATCCTGTCCCCATTCTGAAATACAATGGGCCTCATCTACAGCGATAAAGGAAAGCTGTATCTCTTCGATATTCTGAAGGAATTGTTTATTGGTAATTCTTTCCGGTGATATGTATAATAATTTGGTCAGACCATCCTTACACCTGTTGTAGATTACTTCTGCATCATAGTCGTCCAGTTCTGAAGACAAGTATTCAGCTTCGATCCCTCTGAACTTAAGCTGATTTACCTGGTCCTTCATTAGAGCCAGAAGAGGGGAGATAACAAGGCATACTCCTTCTCTGAATAATGCAGGTAGTTGATAGCACAAAGATTTTCCTGCTCCTGTAGGAAGTAAAACAAGGGTATCTTTTTCGTTAATAATAGAATTGATAACTTCTTCCTGTGAATCTCTGAAACTATCATAACCCCAAAAATGTTTGAGGGTTTTATATTTTAACTGGTCAAAATCGTTGGAAGAAATCATGGTATAAAAATAAGGAAAGTATCATAACAAAAAAAGTCACGCAATGCGTGACTTTTATATAATTGAATAAATAGTTTATTATTTAGCCTCGAAATAAACTCTTCTGTTCGCTCTGTTTTTCCATTCAGGACATTTAGTAGCAGGCTCACATTCAGGGTATTTAAGGTCTTTTTCACCTCTACCTACAGCGTTTAATTTCCCGTTTTGAACACCATTTTTAATTAGGTAATTCTTAACGTTATTTGCTCTTCTTTGAGATAATTTTTGGTTATAAGCATCAGTTCCTCTTGTATCAGTAGCTCCGATTACGTTATAAGAACCATTAGATGAGTTGATATAATTAACCGCGTTGTTAAGGATAGGAGTGTTTGAAGGTAAGATTCTGTCAGAATTTAAATCAAATTCAATTCCTTCCAAAGTTCTTTCTTCTTCTTTTACCGGTCCTGTAGTTGACGTAGGACAACCATTGTTTTCAACAGGTCCAGGAACTGTAACACACTTATCGTAAAGGTCGATTACACCATCAAGGTCAGTATCAAGAGCAACACCAGCACCATCCACTCTTGCACCAGCAGGAGTATCAAGTTGTCTGTCCCAATCGTCACAAACTCCATCATTATCAGCATCTCCTTTTTTACAAACTTCGATATCTTGATTTTTGTTAGCTAAAACATCTAGTTTATAATAGATTTCCTGTAATGGGTCATGCCACATTAAGTGAGATTCATGTTTTCCTAATTTTAGAGTAACCCCTAAAGTAGCATTGAAGAAGTTATCAGATGTATTTTCCTCACGTTGGTTGATTTCGCTGTATTTAGCACCTCCACCATCAAACTGATCATCACCAGTAACTACATACATTACTCTACCTTCGATATCAAGTCTTCTGTTCACTTTAAACTTAAGACCTGTACCTACCTGTCCGAATAATGAGTTGAATTTAAAAGGTTTAACTTCTGTCATTAATCTTTGACGATTAGAACCATCTTTTAGATAAGCTCTGTATGCCAAGGTACCTACACCAGCGTAACCATGAAGTGCCCATCTGTATGTAGAGTGATTATCAACTCTTCTTAATAAATTAGAGAAGTTAATATCCCCTAAAATTGAAATCGCATCATACTGAGTTCTTGCAGCTAATCTCTGGCTCACAGCTAAATCAGTAGGAGCGGAATCTTTTGTACTGAAGAATCCTTGTCTTGTTTCTCCTCTGTCATATTGTAATTTAAGACCAAAAGCATGAGTAATTGCTTTATCAATACTTACATAAGCAGAGTATCCAAAAAGATTTTTACCATTACCATTTTTAATAGATGTTAAATCTGCTGATTGCATCAATGGTACCCCGGCACCAACTGAAATAGCCCAATCATTAAATCTTTTAGATTTCTGTGTAAAAGGCGAAACGTTAGCAGAACCAGAGGAAAATGTGTTAGGATATTCTCCGTTTGAAACTGCCGTTGAGTCTTGAGCAAAAGAAGCTGTTGGTACAGCTAATGCTAATGCTACGATAGCTAAACTTAATTTCATAGTGTATTTTTTTATTTAGTTAATTAAATGATTTCTATGTTTTTACTACACAAATTTCTTTTTGTCTATTTCTGGATAATGATAAATATCAATACTTTACAGTTATTTTTGATAATTGAGTAAAATTACTAAAAATATTTCATTTTGTAAAGATATAAATAAAGAAGCCGAAAAGATTTTTTTCGGTTTCTTTACTTAGATTGAAAATTATCTTTTCTTTTTCTTAGCAGGCGTCTTTTTAGAAGATTTCTTTTTAGGAGATTTCTGTGAAGAAATATCGTTATAATCTTTCTTTTTTATAGAGTCCCACTCTTTATTATCTTCTATAAAGCGAACTGTAACTTTTCTATCAGCTAATCTTTCTGCATCGGATGCGGAAGCTGGAATTGTTGCTTCTGCAGAACCTACACCTCTTGATTTTAGTGAATTTTGAGAAACACCTCTAACTTCTAAAGCAGAAACTACAGCAGCAGCTCTTTCTCTAGAAAGCTTTAAATTATAGGCTGCGTTTCCTTTAATATCTGTGTGTCCGGTTAGTAAATAGTTACCTTCACTTTCTTTGATAATTTTAGCAGCTTGATCTAACTTTTCATTAGACTCTGGTCTAATAGTAGCTTTATTAAAATTGAAGTATACATTTTTAAGTTCTTTTTCTACTTCTTTAGCTGTTTCGTGATTGTTTTTCTTTACCGGACAACCATTATTTTCAACAGGTCCAGGTACTGTAACACACTTATCGTAAAGGTCGATTACACCATCAAGGTCAGTATCAAGAGCAACACCAGCACCATCCACTCTTGCACCAGCAGGAGTATCAAGTTGTCTGTCCCAATCGTCACAAACTCCATCATTATCAGCATCTCCTTTTTTACAAACTTCGATATCTTGGTTTTTGTTGGCTAAAACATCTAGTTTATAATAAACTTCCTGTAATGGGTCATGCCACATTAAGTGAGATTCATGTTTTCCTAATTTTAGAGTAACCCCTAAAGTAGCATTGAAGAAGTTATCAGATGTATTTTCTTCACGTTGGTTGATTGCACTGTATTTAGCACCTCCACCATCAAACTGATCATCACCAGTAACTACATACATTACTCTACCTTCGATATCAAGACTTCTGTTCACTTTAAACTTAAGACCTGTACCTACCTGTCCGAATAATGAGTTGAATTTAAAAGGTTTAACTTCTGTCATTAATCTTTGACGATTAGAACCATCTTTTAGATAAGCTCTGTATGCCAAGGTACCTACACCAGCGTAACCATGAAGTGCCCATCTGTATGTAGAGTGATTATCAACTCTTCTTAATAAATTAGAGAAGTTAATATCCCCTAAAATTGAAATCGCATCATACTGAGTTCTTGCAGCTAATCTCTGGCTCACAGCTAAATCAGCAGGAGCGGAATCTTTTGTACTGAAGAATCCTTGTCTTGTTTCTCCTCTGTCATATTGTAATTTAAGACCAAAAGCATGAGTAATTGCTTTATCAATACTTACATAAGCAGAGTATCCAAAAAGATTTTTACCATTACCATTTTTAATAGATGTTAAATCTGCTGATTGCATCAATGGTACCCCGGCACCAACTGAAATAGCCCAATCATTAAATCTTTTAGATTTCTGTGTAAAAGGCGAAACATTGGCAGAACCAGAAGAAAACGTATTAGGATATTCTCCGTTTGAAACTGCTGTTGAATCTTGTGCAAAAGAAGCTGTTGGTACAGCTAATGCTAATGCTACAATTGCTAAATTTAATTTCATTGTGTTTTTAAATTATATTTTCAGTTAGTTATTTTAAACTAACATATTATTAATCGATTAATTAAGTGTGTATACTGTTTATTTGGTTGGACAACCATTATTTTCAACAGGTCCAGGAACCGTAACACATTTATCGTATAAGTCGATAACTCCATCAAGGTCCATGTCTAAAGCGACACCAGCACCATCTACTCTTGCACCAGCAGGAGTATTAAGCTCTCTGTCCCAATCGTCACAAACACCATCGTTGTCATTATCTCCTTTTTCACAAACTACAAAATCAGTAGCTGCGTTTTCAAGAACATTTGTTCTATAATAAGCTTCTTGTAAAGGATCATGCCATGCTAAGTGAGAAGGATGTTTTCCTAATTTAAAGGATAGACCTAAGTTCACTGTCCACATATTATCAGATCTTGACTTATTGATCATGTTGTATTTGGGATTGTTTGATGCTGGGTTATAATCAGCAGGATCTGCATTACCTCCACCATCAAACTCGTCATCTCCACTTAAGATGTACATTGTTCTTGCTTCAATATCGATAAGTTTTGAAACCTTATATTTTACTCCAAATCCGAATTGATAGAAAATGGAATTAATATCAAAGTCTTGCTCGATAAATAAAGGTACTCTTCTTGGATTGTTACTCCATCTGAATTGGTCATTGTCGTGTAAAGATGTGTTATACCCCATTACTCCAATACCAGCATAACCGTGGAAAGCCCATCTGTAAGGAGAGTGATTGTCTACTCTTCTCAATAAGTTAGAAAAGTTTACATCTCCCATCAAAGCCAATTGGTTGTATTTGGTATTTGCTTCTCCAACCCCGGCAACAGCGCCTGCTGCACCTGGTAGCTTAGCTTTTTGATTAGTTTCTCCTCTTTGATAGATTAAACTAATTCCAAAAACATGGGAAATTTGTTTGTCCAAACTGATATATGCATTATATCCCCAGTTAACCTTTCCATCATAAAATGATGTAAGATCAGCATGTGGCATAAATGCAGCACCACCTCCGATTGAAATAGACCAATCGTTAAATCTTCTTGCCTTATTGTCAAAAGGCTGAACATTTGCGGAACCCGAGGAGAATGTATTAGGGTACTTGTCCGACGAATTTACTTTAATACTGTCCTGAGCGTAAGTCGCAATAGGCAGTGCGGCCAATAATAATAAACCTAATTTCATACAATATGTTTTATGTTTTATTTGATAAAATCTTCTAATAATATCTTCGAAAATTCCCTTTCAAAAAGGTGTTTTTTATGAGGGATTTCCAGTCTTTCTGATATAAATTTTAACTCATCATATTTAACAATATCTATATCTATTACTCGATCATGATATCCTCCAGACATTTTAGAATCATTAATTCTCCCCATTTCGAATTCAATACTTTTAACTAAATCAAGCAGTTGAATAGGCGAAAGATGTGTGTATATTATTGCTGCAATATTACAAAAAATATTAGAACTAACAAATTCTACGGGCTCAGATGTTAAAAAAATACTAAATTTTAACATTTCCATACCAGCCTCTTTCATTTTTGCAATTGCCGTTTCTATATTTTTTTTTTGATCTCCAAGGTTACTTCCTAGTAACAAAACTACCTTATGCTGCGACATATTAAAAAATGATTGATATATGAAAAGTTTTTTTAAAAATGTTTTAGCAAATATAGTGGCAATTGTCATACTATGTGCTGTATTTTTCTTCTTTTTTATCATAATGCTGGTATTTAGTTCTATGAGTAGTGATAAATCTGTCGTTGTGAAAAAAAATTCGGTTTTAACGATTAATTTAAAAACAATGATAATTGATAGCCCAACTGAAGAACAGGTTGGATTATTTAATATCAGTAACCAGAATAAAAGTATCCTTATATATGATGCAGTAGAAGCTATACAAAAAGCTAAGACTGATGACAATATTAAAGGTATAAGTATTGAGGCAGATGATTTAAATGCAGGGATTACCCAGATTGATGACTTACGAAATGCCATAAATGATTTTAAAAAGAGTGGTAAATTTGTGTATGCATACGGTAATGATGCTTCACAGGCCTCTTATTATTTAGGATCTGTAGCTGATCAGTATTTCCTTAATCCTTCTGGTGGGATTGAATTAAAAGGATTAGCTACCGAAGTAGCTTTCTTTAAAGAGTTTGCTGAAAAATATGGAATTGGAATTGAAGTGATCCGTCACGGTAAATTTAAGTCTGCGGTAGAGCCTTTCATAAGAAATGATATCTCTCCTGAAAATAAAGAGCAATTAAGTATGCTTCTTAATGATATCTGGAAGAATACATCTACAAGAATTGCCACTTCACGAAAAATTGATACAGCTCAATTTAAAACTATTGTTGATAGTTTATATGGAATGATTCCGGAGCAAAGTTTGAAATACAAGTTGGCTGATAAACTTATTCAGAAGACGGAATATGATGAGCTTATCAAATCTAAATTAAGCCTTAAAGAAAAAGATAAACTGAATAAAATTTCATTAGGTAAGTATATTAACTCATATGCCGGAGATGATAAATCAGGAGATAAAGTTGCTGTTTTATATGCTTCAGGATCTATCAATAATGGTGACGGATACAATGAAATCTATTCTGAAAAATATGTTAAGTATATCAAAGATCTACAGGAAAATGATAAAGTGAAGGCTGTGGTATTCAGAATTAATTCTCCCGGGGGGAGTGCTAATGCTTCCGACGAAATCTTGTTTGAGCTTCAGCAGCTTAAAAAGAAAAAGCCTCTTATTGTTTCTTTTGGAGACTATGCAGCATCAGGAGGATATTATATTGCCATGGCAGCAGATAAAATTTATTCTGAGCCTAATACGTTAACCGGATCTATCGGTGTTTTCGGAGTAATACCTTATTATAAGGATATTGCTAATAAAAATGGAATCCGTTCAGATATTGTGGCTACCAATGCCAATTCTCAATATTATTCAGGATTGAATGGAGTGACACCTTATGGTGTAAGTATGATTACAAGAAGTGTTGAGGGAACCTATAAGAGATTTGTACATTTTGTGACACAAAACAGAAAACAGACTTTTGATCAGATCGATAACATCGGAGGAGGTAGAGTATGGAGTGGTACACGAGCAAAACAAATAGGGTTAGTAGATGAACTTGGAACCTTAAATGATGCGGTAAAGTTTGCTGCGGAGAAAGCAGGGTTAAAATCTTATAATATAGCTTCGTATCCTAAGAAGATGTCTCCTTTTGAGCAGATCTTTAAAGATCTTAATGAAGATGATATTTCAGCCAGAATAATCAAAAGTAAAATAGGAAAAACTAATTATGAAATCTTACAGCAGATTACAGATGAAAAGCTAAGATCTGAAGTAAAGATGGAAATGCCTTATCAGATCAAGATCAACTAAATTATATATTGTTTTAAAAAAAGACCGGTTTGAATTTCAAACCGGTCTTTTACTTTTATAAATATTTTTTTTAGCTCTTCCTGGTGGCCATCCCAAATATCCAAAGGACGATAAGGGCACCTCCTACAGCTAAGAGCATACTTCTGAAATCAAAACTTTCAACAGTTCCCCATCCAAGTAAACTTCCAACAAATCCACCTACGAAAGCTCCAACAATTCCTAATATGATAGTCATCAACCAACCACCACCTTGTGTTCCAGGCATAATAAGTTTTGCAATTGCACCTGCGATAAGACCAAATATGATCCAAGTTAAAATTCCCATAGTTCTAAATTTTTAATTGTTAATATGTATGAAATGTGTTTTCTGTTCAAAGAGGACATGATAAAAATCACCTCTTCTTGAAGAATGAGTCAACAAATTCCGTACCATTAAACAATTGTAAATCCTGCATCTTCTCTCCAACCCCTATATACTTCACGGGAATCTGGAACTGATCAGAGATTCCGATAACGACTCCTCCCTTAGCAGTGCCATCCAGTTTAGTAATGGCCAAGGCATTAACTTCAGTGGCTGCTGTAAACTGTTTAGCTTGTTCAAAAGCATTTTGTCCGGTAGATCCGTCAAGAACTAAAAGGATTTCATGAGGAGCATCAGGAATAACTTTCTGCATTACTCTTTTGATCTTTGAAAGCTCATTCATTAAGTTGATTTTATTATGAAGTCTTCCTGCTGTGTCTATAATAACAACATCAGCTTCTTGTGCTACTGCACTTTGAACTGTATCAAAAGCTACAGAGGCCGGATCGGATCCCATATCCTGCTTAACTATAGGTACGCCGACTCTTTCACTCCAGATGGTTAATTGGTCTACTGCTGCTGCTCTAAAGGTATCAGCAGCTCCTAATACTACTTTCTTACCTTCTGATTTAAATTGATGAGCAAGCTTTCCGATGGTTGTTGTTTTTCCAACACCGTTTACTCCGACAACCATTATTACATAAGGTTTTTTGGACGCATCAATATTTCCTGTCCCTGCATGAGGGTTTTCCAGAAGTAATCCGGAAATCTCATCACGAAGTATATGATCCAGTTCGCTTACATTGACATATTTGTCTCTGGCAACTCTGGCTTCAATTCTTTCTATAATTTTGATAGTAGTAGAAGCCCCCACATCCGAAGCAATCAATACTTCTTCAAGATCATCCAATACTTCATCATCTACTGTACTTTTGCCGACTACGGCTTTTGTTATTTTTTCAAAGAATCCCTGGCTGGACTTTTCCAGTCCTTTGTCTAAGGTTTCTTTTTCTTCCTTTTTGAATATATTTTTAAACCAACTCATAGTTTCATTCTTATTTGCTTTTTTTTATTACTGCAGTTGCTTCTACTTCAATCAATACATCATCTCTGAATAATTTACTTACTTCCACAAGACTGCTTACAGGAGGATTTTGAAGATTAATATATAAGTCCCTGACTTTCCTAAAGTCCGGTGTTCTGGAAATATCTGTTATAAAGATTCCCAGTCTTATAATATCTTTTGCTGTTCCTCCATATTCTTTTAAAATACTCTCAATATTTGTAAAAATTTGTTGAGTTTGTTTTTCTACGTTATTATTTCCTATTAAATTCCCATCTTTATCTAAAGGTACCTGACCTGATAAAATCACCATTGTAGAATCTCCGTAATCTATGCTTACAGATTGGGAAAGCCCTTTAATAGGAAAAACATTTTCTGAGTTTTTATATTCTATCGTATTCATTGTTTTTTGACTGAACGAAAATAGAAACATTGCTGTAAAAACCAGAACAAGAATCTTTTTCATATTTCATTGATTAGTCATCTGGTAGGCAAAGATAACAAAAAAACTACCCAAAATATGAGTAGTTTTAATATTGTAAATAAAGTATAGGATTATTTTTTCAAATAACCATCAACTTCGTCTGCATTCATTACTTTTTCTTCGAAAACGTAAGCTCCTGATTTAGAAGACTTCACCATTTTCACAACTTTAGTCATTTTTTTTGACTGACCGCTTTGTAGGGTTGCTACTACTTTTTTTGCCATGGTAAATTATATTTTATAAATTACTTGATTTCTTTGTGTAGGGTATATTTCTTAAGAACCGGATTGTACTTTTTAAGCTCTAATCTCTCTGTTGTGTTCTTTTTATTTTTTGTAGAAATGTATCTAGACATTCCTGCCATACCGCTTTCTTTGTGCTCTGTACATTCAAGGATTACTTGAACTCTGTTTCCTTTTTTTGCCATGATTCAATTACTTTTTAATCAATCCGTTTCTTACAGCTCTTTCTAGAGCTTCTTCGATTCCAATCTTGTTAATCACTCTCAATCCATGAGCTGATACTTTCAGTGTTACGTGCTTATCTTGCTCCGGAAGGTAAAACTTCTTCTCCAATAAGTTAATTTCAAAACGACGCTTCGTTTTGTTATTAGCGTGAGAAACGTTGTTACCAACCATTGCACGCTTTCCTGTTATTTGGCAAATTCTTGACATATCTCGATGTTCTTATTTGTATAATATTTGAGAGTGCAAAATAACGAAGAATTTTTTAGATAGACAAATCTTTTGGAAAATATTTATAAATAACCTGTTGATTAATAATTGCGAAGAAATGCCCGATCAGTAGGTGTTGCCTGTGATAGAAGTAGAACTGATAAATTTCATGTAAAGATCGAAAGAAAAGGAAAATTAATCTTATATCTTTGTTTTTAATTAATCTAAATAAAAATAATATGAAGAAGATTTATGTTTTATTGTATATGATCCCTGTAAGTTTCGCAGCTCAGACTTTTTCCGAAGTACAGACCGATATTAGAAATTTTTATTATCCGGCTGGTGATACGGGAGATGTTAATAATGACGGATTTCAGGATATTGTAATCAATGGAGCTATAGATGCAGACGGAGATGGTAATGTAGATACAACTTTTAATGAGGTGTATAAAAATAATGGGACGACCTTTACTCCTTATGCTAATTTTGGAGCAGATGTTACTCATTTGGGGGATATTAAATTTATAGATTATAATAATGATGGTCTCGATGATATTATTTCTACAGGCCTGAGCTATATGGATATTGTTAATTATAAACATTATAGGTTTCGTAATACGGGTTCGGGGTTTATAAAAGAAGCCGATCTTCCTGGGAAAGTGTATGGCTCGATGGAGGTTTTCGATTTTAATCATGATGGACTGCAGGATTATGCAATCAATGGAACTCAATATGTTGATGGAGCAGGATTTGTTAATAAATTAGATTATTATCAAAATTCCGGTAATGGATTCCAGCAGTTTCAGGGCTGGATGGAGGGAGCCCAGAACAGCAGTTTTAAAATGGTTGATCTGAATAATGATCATCTTCTTGATATGATTATGCTCGGATATGATGTAAATAGTGTTCCTATGTTTAAAGTGTATTTAAATAATTCTGGTACCTTGATGCTGTCCCAAACGCTGCCGGCGCTTGCCAGTGGGAAGTTGGAGATTGCAGACTTTAATGCAGACGGTTATCAGGATGTTGTCGTGGCAGCCCAGGATGAGAACTATGCGGGGTATGTGGCAATACTAATGAATGACGGTACTGGTCATCTCAATATTCAGCAGCTTGCAGTTCCTGAAATTTCTGATCCTTCTCTTGCAACGGGAGATCTGAATAATGACGGCTATTATGATTTTATAGTGTCCGGGAATGACGAAAATAATGATGCTATTGTCAAAATATTTGTATATAATTCAAACAATCAAACATTTACAGAAAATATACCTACAGGTTTGTCTACTTTAGGAGGCCCGGGCTTTGTGCATTTACTTGACTATAACAATGATCATCATTTGGATGTTTTATTGTCCGGATTTGATTGGGCAGATTCGGGAATGCCTTCAGTGACTAAAATCTTCAGAAATGTTTCAACTGAAACCAATTTAAAGCCTGCGCCTCCTACAAACCTGAGTCTTACGAAAAACGGAAATCGATTTAATTTTTCATGGAGTGGAGCTAGTGATGATAAAACTCCTACAAGCGCACTGCGCTATGAAATAAAAGTGGGGACGACTTCAGGAGCCGGAGACATTGCCAAGTATGTAGTAACGACACCTTCATGGTTTTTAGAACTGGATCCATCTGTACAGAACGTTTATTGGTCAGTAAGATCAATTGATGCTTCAAGGGTATATTCTGATCCTTCTACGGCTCATACCTTAGGAGTTAAGGATGTAGTTGATCGAGAATTATTTACTATATATCCGAATCCTGCCTCAGATCGGGTGTTTATTAAAGGAGAAAAAGTAAGTGCAGTAGAAATGTACTCCATAGATGGTAAGAAGTTGAATGTGACACTAAATGCCGATCAATCTGTTGATATATCCGGACTTACTAAAGGCGGATATCTATTAAAAGTAAAAATAAAAGACCAATGGACCATTAAAAAACTCATCATTAAATAATTGAATGTTTTATCAATGAGAAAAGCCAGACGTCCAGCTGGCTTTTCTCTTTTTTTGTACCTTATTTTAAATGGGAATTATGCTTTTTTGCTCTGCATTTTAGCTTGAAATCTTTTGATTAAGAAATAGAAAAGCAAAAATCCTAATGCGAAAATTGAAAACCTGGATAGCAGATCTCCTGCTCTTGTATAAAAGCTTTGTTGATCATATAAGTTGACTTTTGCAAATAGTGTGGTCTGATCTCCATAAAAAGTATCTTCCAGAATCTCACCTTTGGCATTGATATGGGCTGAAATTCCACTGTTAGCAGCTCTGGCAATTTCTCTTCTCGTTTCTATAGCTCTTAATTTAGCATATGACAACAATTGCTTATGTCCTTCTGTAACACCCCACCATGAGTCATTTGTCATAATAGCCAGAAAATTAGCTCCTTTTTTAACATAGTCGGTTACGAATTCTCCATAAATACTTTCATAGCAGATGATAGGTGCCATTTGTCCTTTGTTGTAAGGATTTGAAAAAGCGACTCTTTCTTTATCTGTTCCTAATGATGCTACAGTTCCTCCTAAATTAAGCATAGCATCACCTAAAAGAGGCTTTAATACACTCATGTAAGGGAAAATTTCAACACCAGGAACCAATTTACCTTTGTGATAAACCTCTACTTTTTGATTAGGGATAACCTGGATGGCTGAATTATAATTGGAGACCCAAAGTCCTGGATTAAGCTGATAGGCTTCTTTAGGAAGATTAGTCTCACTGGTGAAAAACCGATGAGAAGAGATTCCTGTTGCAAAAACAGAACCAGGATGCTTGGAAAGAAAGCCTTTAATATTATTTAAAAGCAAGCTTTTTTCAAAAGCGGTCTCAGAGATAGAGCCTCTTCCGGGAATAGCTGTTTCAGGAGCAATATAATAATCAATTTTTCCTTTTGAATTTTTTTCAGCAAGATTTAACAGGTCATTTTCAATGGTTAAACTGTCTTTAGAGTATTTCTCAGCGTATGGATCAAGGTCAGGCTGAAGCATTAAAACATTAACTTGGCCGATAGGTTTTTCATCAAAGTTATTGTATTTCATTAATGAAATGATCATCGGCAGAATGATCAGAACAGCTATCAGGGATGTATTTCTGATCAAATCTTTTCTTTTTCGCCCTGCTTCCCAGGTTCTGACAGTATAAAAAATGAAAATATTAACCAATAGAATCCAGAAGCTTCCTCCTGTAGCCCCTAATGTGTCATACCATTGGATTAGTTTAGGATAATCTGCAAATACATTTCCAAGGTTTAACCATGGCCACGTAAGCTCCCAACTCATGTGGAATTTTTCGAATCCCATCCATATGGCTACAAGGAAAGCGAGTCCCCAATAGGTGCCTTGTGCATTTTTATACCAATGATAACATTGAAAAACCAGGGAGTATAAAAATGAATTGACCAATACAGGAAATACGACAGCCATTAAGGAATGGGTGCCATCCGGGTTTTTTGAGCCATATAGCCATCCGGTTGTCACAATGTTCCAGATAACAAAACATAGATAGGAAAGTCCGAAGACTACCCAGCTTTTTCTTTTGAAACTGGAAAACTTAGAAACACCATGCTCCATCATCAGTAGTGGAACAAGGGCAAAAAAGATAAAAAACGGAACCCCGTAGGTTGGCCATGATATGGACAACAGCATCGCTGAAATGAGCGTAAGTAAAACGTATTTCATTAAATTGATTTAACACACAAATTTAATGTTTTTGAAATGAATAAATTTGTACCTGATGTTAAAGAAATTTTATAAAATTAGTATTCTGGTCGTTTAGCCATTTAATTCTTTAGCACGCTGTTCAGCATTCAAAATGCCCTTCTTTAAGATTTCCTTTAAATGATTGGCTTCGAATGTTTTTAAAGCAGCTTCTGTTGTACCTCCCTTTGATGCAACATCTTTGATGAGATCTTCAAGATTTCTTTCTGAATTATTCATTAAATGGTAAGCTCCAAGCATGGTTTGCTTAACAAATAATTTAGATAGATTTTCATCAATTCCCATTTCAACCCCCGCCTTAATCATTGCATCGACAATGTAATAAAAATAGGCAGGCCCACTTCCGGAAAGTGCAGTAACCCCATCCAGTAACTCTTCATCTTCCAAATAAACAGATCTTCCAGTGCTGTTTAGTAGTCTTTCGATATTAATAAGTTGGCTGAAAGAAATCCCATCTGCAGATGTATAGCCTGTAATCCCCATTCCTAAAAGGGTGGGAGAGTTCGGCATTGCTCTTACAATAAGGGGGTGGTTTAAGAGCTTTTGTATTTTTTCAATTTTAATTCCCGCCATAATAGAAAGAACCATCTGATTTTTGTGTAGGGAAAATTGAATGTTTTCGACAACATTCTGAAAATCCTGTGGCTTTACAGCAATAATGATAAGATCGGTGTCCAGCTCTTTAACTTCATCAAAAGTTGAAATTTTAGAGTTTGGAAACTGTTCTGAAATAACAGGGATTTTAGATTGGTTTCGGGTAATTAAGTGTAAGTTTTCAGGCTTAATCAATTCATATTTCAAAAATGATTTTGAAAATGATAAACCCATATTTCCGGCTCCTAGAATAGCTATTTTCATCTTATGTTTTTGTTAATTTTTAACTAAAATAAGGTTTTTACTTTAAAATTGAAATGAAATTTGAGTGACAAAAAAAGCAACCTGAAAAATTGGCTGCTTTTTTATATTAAAAATGGATATCACTTTTATAAAATATTTACCTCTCTTTCGAGTTCTATTCCAAATTTTTCTTTTACAGAATTGATGATGGCTGTGGAAAAATCAAAAATTTCTTTTCCTGTAGCCCTTCCTGTAGCATTAATAATTACTAGAGATTGTAATTGATGAGAAGCTACATTTCCTATTTGTTTTCCTTTCCAACCGCATTGTTCGATCAGCCATCCTGCGGGAACTTTTACCATATTCCCATTGGGATAGCCCTGTATATCTGGAAACTGTGTTTTCAGAGTTTCAAACTGAAGTAAAGGGATGGTAGGGTTTTTAAAAAAGCTTCCGGCATTGCCAATCATCTTAGGATCTGGTAGTTTACTTTGCCTGATAGCAATAACGGCTTTTGAAACATCCTGTATAGTAGGATTTTCAATACCATTTTTTAATAGCTGGGTTTTAATAGCTCCGTATTCTGTTTTAATATGATGATCTTTTTTGGTGAGTTTAAAGGTAACTTCTAAAATCACATATTTTCCTTTTCCTTCTTGCTTAAAAATAGAATCCCGGTATCCAAATCTGCATTTTTTTAAATCAAAATCTTCAACGTTTAAGGTTTGAAGGTTGAGAACTTTGCAACTGACAAAGATATCTTTGATTTCAGTTCCGTAAGCGCCGATATTCTGCATAGGAGAGGTTCCTACATTTCCCGGAATTAAAGATAGGTTTTCTAATCCGCCATAGTTTTTCTCCAGACAAAACATAACCAGATTATGCCAGTTTTCTCCTGCTTTTGCTGTAATTAAAACACTGTTCTCATCTACGTTCTCTTCGTAAATTCCTCTTAAATTAAGTTGAACAGCTACTCCTTCAAAATCTTTGGTCAGCAATACATTGCTTCCGCCTCCTAAGAATAAAAGCGGTAAGGAATGAGAAGTGGAAAAATGGATGGCATTTTTCAATTCATCAATGGTTTGTACTTCTGTAAAATATCTTGCTTTGGCTTCGACCCCAAAGGTATTATAGGGTTTTAAAGAAAAATTTTCTTGCATGGGCTTATCGGTATTCTTTCGGCAGAATTTCCTGTATTCTGTTTTTGAGCTTTTGAAGCTGCTGATAGTGAATGGTATCATGGTAGGAATTCACATACACATGAGACTTTCTGGGTGTTCTGATCTGAAATGTTTCATCAATCCCGTCTACAGACTGAGCGCTTGGTGAGCTTTTGATCTTGTTTAATGTTTTAACGTCAATAGTGGAGGTTAATTGCTGCCAATTTTTACGGGTGATTTCGGAACCCCAGTATTGATGAGTTTTTTTGGCTGTCATGCCTTGCTCTAAAGAAATGGAGTCTTTAGTTATTTTTATAATCCTGTAATTTCCTAGGTTTCCTCCTATATTAGATACACTAATGAAGGTGATCTCATTGGAGTTTTTAATTACGGGAGCTTTTTCTTGTTTTTTATGACAGGAAAGAAATATCAGCAATAAAAAGGGTGAGAATATAGTTTTCAAACCAAAATTATTTATTGCTGACATCTTTACTTTATTTTTTATAGATTGAATTCCAATTTATATTGTTTAAGTGCATCCTTAAGAATTTCAGCACTTCTTCTTAAATCATCCTCTTTTAATACATAAGCGATTCTTACCTGTTTTTTACCTAATTCAGGATTGCTGTAGAATCCACCCGCAGGAGCTACCATAATCGTTTCATTATGATTGGAATACTTTTCTAAAAGCCATTGAGCAAATTTTTCAGTATCATCTACAGGAAGTTCTGCTACACAGTAGAATGCTCCTTTTGGTTTAGGACAGATCACTCCGGGAATAGCGTTAAGAAGATCTACCAGAATGTTTCTTCTGTGTGTATATTCTTCTCTTACTGCACGGATGTATGCTCCGTCATTCTGGTGAGCTGCTGTTGCTGCAATTTGTCCTAAAAGAACCGGACTTAGTCTTGCCTGGGCAAAAAGCATTGCTGCATCATGAATCTTTTTTGAACGGGTGATCAAACAACCAATTCTTACGCCACACATAGAGTAACGCTTGGATTCAGAATCGATGATAATACAGTTTTCACTCAATTCAGGAAAAGCAAGCATTGATATTTGTTGTTTTCCATCATATACATATTCTCTGTAAACTTCATCTGAAATAATAACGATGTCATATTTCAAAGCGATTTCTGCTAATTGCTGAAGTTCTTCACGAGTGTAAAGATATCCGGTTGGGTTTCCTGGATTACAGATAACAATAGCTCTTGTCCTTGCCGTTATTTTTTTCTCAAATTCTTCAATAGGAGGCAATGCAAAACCTGTTTCAATTGTTGAAGGAACTGCAACTACATTGACATTGAATGTGCTCGTGAATCCATTATAATTTGCGTAATAAGGCTCAGGAATAATAACTTCATCACCATCGTCGCATAAAGTTGAAATAGCAAAATTAAGCGCTTCAGAACCTCCATTCGTAACAATGAAATTATCAGGAGTAAGGTCATTAAAGCCTAAAGAGTGATAATAATCCGTAAGGGCTTTTCTGTACTCAATATTTCCTTCGGAAAGAGCATATTCCAATACTTTTAAATCAATATTTTTTAAAGCATTTAAAGCCGTTTCCGGAGTTTCAATATCCGGTTGTCCGATATTAAGGTGATATACTTTTATACCTTTTTGCTTTGCTTTTAAAGCAAAAGGAACCAGTTTTCTTACCGGTGATGGTGGCATATGTTGTGCCCTGTTTGAAATATTCGGCATTGTTTAAAAAATTTGTATGGCAAAAATAAGATTTAATTTTTCAATATTAAAATATTAGAGAATACTATCCGTAAAGATTTGCTTTTATAAGACATTATGTTCCGAAAAGGTTTTATTGATCCCGGTTTTTTTAATAAATCATTATTTATTCTAATTTTTTAAATGTGTATTGCTGATTGTTTGTGTTATGAGCTTGAAATATTGCAAATTGTTTAAATAAATCTGTTTTGTGTTGATTTTTTTATAAATTTACGATACTAATGTTAAATAACTATGAAAATAAATCGATTCTTTGGAGCATTGAGTGTTTGTGCTTTCTTTTCCGCGTCAGATATGATGGCGCAAAATTTTCAAACGATGCCGGTTCAGTCAGGCTATACGGCGGATGTTGTTGCTAATGGAGTTGGCTCAGCCATGTCTTCTACAACAATAGATGTGGATGGAGTTTCTTTTGCATTTGTTGCAAGGGATTTTCAGCTCACTTCTTCGAGTACGCCTATTAACTATGGAATTCCTGTCAATGGGGTGATCAATTCTGTAGTGGCAAGTACACCAGGATTGAGCTATCAACTGGGGGACTTGAGTGGTAATAATTCTTTAAGGCTTGCCACGATCGGAAGTTCGGGAACATTAACTTTTACGACACCGAAAGCCGCTTTTAAGTTATATATGCTTTCCACCAGTGGAAGCGGTACATCCAGCGTAAGTGCTACAGTAACTTTTGCTGATAATACAACACAGGTGTTTTCAGGGATAAGCCTTTCCGATTGGTATAATGGAGCAAACTATGCGATACAGGGAATCGGAAGGATCAACAGAACGAATAATGTCTTAGAGTCCAGTACCACTAATCCTAGGCTGTATCAATCTACACTGAACATCGATGCAGCTAACCAGACAAAACCTATACAAAGCATTACGATAGCCAAAAGTGCAGGATCTGGAATATCCAATATTTTTGCCATATCTGCTGATGCTTTTACAGACTGCTCCGCTCCGACATTGCAGCCTGTTGGTACCCTTTCTTCAAACTCTGCACAGGTTTCCTGGACTATTCCGCCAACGACAACAGCAGCAAGTTATGATGTATATTACAGCACAACCAATACCGCGCCTACAGGAACGACAACACCTAATATGACCGGAATTACCGGAACATCAACTACGATAGGAAGTTTGTCTTCATCGACAACTTATTATTATTGGGTGAGAACCAATTGTAGTACAGCAACAAGTCAGAGTGGGTGGTCTCTTGCCGGATCTTTTACTACGTTATGCGGAACCATAGTTCCTCCATATACCAATGCTTTTAGCCCTTTCCCGGGAAATTGCTGGGCCAATAACATTTCGGGAGGGACACCTACAACCGGACCAACCGGAACCAATTCCTTGTGGACTGAAGATGGATTTTTAAATGTTACGGGTACGGGTGCTGCAAGAATTAATCTTTATTTGAGTAATCGTACAGGTTGGCTAAAAACGGTTCCGTTTGATCTTTCAGCAGGTGGATATAAAGTGAAATTTGATTATGGGGTGACAACCTATTCCGGAACAGCTTCTTCGCCAATGGGTTCAGATGATGTAGTTCACTTTTTGGTATCTAACGATGGGGGAAGCACCTGGTCAGTATTACAGACATGGGATGTTAACAATGCTCCTACCAATAGTTCAACGGTATATTCGTATGATTTAACCAGTAATACGAGTTCAAATACGGTATTTGCATTTTATGGCACTGATGGAGCGGTAAGCGACGGACCGGATTATAACTTCTATGTAGATAATTTTACGGTGGAACCTGTTCAGCTAAGTACTTCTGAAGTGAAGAGCAATAAAAAAGTGATTAATATTCACCCGAATCCATTCAAAGATATCATATATATTTCGGGGACGAAAGATGTGAAATCCGTAACAATTACAGATGTTTCAGGAAGGCTTTTAAAAACTATTGACCAGCCGGCTAAGGAAATCAATTTAAGTGATTTAAATTCGGGGTTATATTTGATTACCATCCAGTTTAAAGATGGTTCAAAAAATACAGTAAAAGCTATTAAGCAGTAGATTTACTGAAATATAAATAAAAAGACAGCTGGAAATTTTCAGCTGTCTTTTTATTTTCAATTGGTTTGAAAAGGTATTGATAAATTTTGTTAATTTGAAAACTCAAGCAAATACATTAAGATGCAAATTTCCGCAACTTCTATAGAAGACTATATTTCGAAAATTCCTGAAGAAAGAAAAGAAGCGTTCAAAAGATTATTTGATATCATTAATGATAGTCTGCCCAGTGGGTTTAAGGATAATATCAGTTATGGTATGATAGGATGGGCAATTCCACTTGAAACTTACCCGGCAGGATATCATTGTGCCCCCGGCTCACCATTACCATTTATAAATTTGGCGTCACAAAAGAACTTTATAGCTTTATACCATATGGGAATTTATGCTAAACCAGAGCTTCTTGAATGGTTTGTTTCTGAATATCCGAAGCATTCTACAAAAAAACTGGATTTGGGGAAATCATGTGTTCGTTTCAAGAAGATGGACGGTATTCCATTTGAATTAATTGCTGAAGTGTGTAAAAAAATGACTGTTGAAGACTGGATTGAATGCTATGAAACAAATTTTAAAAAATAATCTGACACTAACTATTGTCAGCGTTCTTTTATTTTTCATCACCGGATGCAAAAGCCGGGAAAGTAGAGGGCTTCAAAATGGTGATTTCCTTTTTGTCACCGCAAAGGAAACAGGGCTCTCTGGAGCTATTAATAATGTGACACAGAAGCAGAAAACAGCTTCCTTTGATCATATTGGAATTGTTGAAATAAAAAATCAGCAATTCTACGTTCTGCATGCTGCACCAAAAGGAGGTTCTCAAAAGCAGTCTCTAAATGAATTTATTAAGGAACATACTGCAGAAAAGCAAAGTATTGTGGTGTACAGGCTGAAAGCACCATTTCAAAATACAATTCCTACTGCTATTGAGAAAGCGGAATCGATGTTGGGAAAGCCATACAATTTTAATTATATTCTGGATGAAAATTCTTACTACTGCTCTGATTTTATTGAGAGGGCATTTCGGAATGATCATATCTTCACATTGGAGCCTATGACGTTTATTGATCCGAAAACAGGGAAAACCAATATGTTCTGGGAAGAGTTTTATAAAAAGAAAAACCTGAAAGTTCCCGAAGGAGAGCTTGGTTGTAATCCTAACGGACTAGCTGGTTCGGATAAATTACAAAGAATAAAAGAACTGTAAATAGTAAAGAGAAACGAATGTTTCTCTTTTTTTATGTTAAAATTTAAATTATTAGTCCACTAATTTGGTAGACTAATAATTTTTTATATTTTTGTCAAAGATTTAACACAATAAGAAAATGTAAAGTCAAAATAGTCTAACCAAAAATTGCTTACCAATGATTACACCTAATCCAACATTGCAGGTTTTACCTAATAAGCTGAATCTGCAGAAAAAAGAATTGATACTGGAAATAGAATTAAATGGCAAAATGAAATTTGAATATTTATTAAATGCCATCTACAGTCAGTTTGGAATTTGTCACAGGGTGTTATCTGCCAATGTTGAATACATTGAAGGGCGAAGTTTTGGTTCGGTTCAGTTATATATTAATGCCAGTTCAGATGATTTTCGGGAGCTTGAACTTTATCTGAATAAAAATAAACTTTTGAATACGACGGTAGAGTATATCTGCAGGAAGTATTCTTAGGGGAGATTCATATAGTTTTAATTACGAAAGTGTTCAGTTTACTGAACGCTTTTTTTATTTTTTTAATAGTATCTGAAAAAATAGTACTTTTAAACTCAATAAAAACAAATAATTATGATCGCAATTCTTATTGTCATTGCTTTAATCGTTCTATTTCTTCTGTATGGAGTTTCTATTTATAACCGTCTGGTAAAACTCAGAAATTTGGTTCAGGAAGGTTGGAGCAGTATTGATGTTATGCTTAAAAAACGTCATGATCTTATTCCTAATCTTGTGGAAACTGTAAAAGGATATGCAACCCATGAACGTGAAACATTAGATAGTGTGACAAGGGCAAGAAGCCAGGCGGTAGGAGCTAATTCTGTGGAAGCAAAAGAGGCTGCGGAAAAGAATCTGAATCAAGCGATGATGAATCTTTTTGCAGTAGCTGAGCAGTATCCTGATCTTAAAGCTAATACCAACTTTCAGCAGCTACAGTCAGAGCTGACTTCCGTAGAGAATGATATTGAAAAATCAAGAAGATATTATAATGGAACGGTTCGTGAGAATAATACATTGGTGGAATCTTTTCCAAGTAATATCATTGCGAATATGTATAAATTTGAAAAATCGCCATTCTTTGAATTACAGAATATTGCAGAGAGAGAAGTTCCAACTGTAAAGTTTTAAAGAATGAAAAAGTTTTTGCTGCTTTTGAGCTTTCTGCTTTTTGCGGTTGGCTTTGCTCAGGAAGAACCCAGGAGTATAGATCAGACAGCAATTGCTGAAGGTGCTGAAAGAATACTTTCTTTTCATTCCGATATTGATGTCGATAAAAATTCAAACCTTACCATTACCGAGCAGATTAAAGTTCATAGTCTGGGTGATAATATCAAGAGGGGAATTTATCGTGCATTACCGCTATCCAGAAATTTAAATCATAAGACACAGAAGGTAAAATATACCATTCTTTCTATTAAAAAAAATGGGGTAGAAGAAGATTACCATGATCAGATAGAAGATGGATTTCTTAAAATATTTGTAGGTAATAAAGATGTTATACTGGACCCCGGAGATTATGAATATGAGGTAAAATATACAGCAGAAAACCAAATAGGATTTTTTGATAAGTATGATGAATTGTATTGGAATGTAAACGGGACCTATTGGGATTTTGACATCGATTCAATCTCTGCAAAAATTAATCTTCCGGATGGAGCCGGCATCATCCAGAATTCATGTTATACGGGAGCTTATGGAAGCGGCTCTCAAAGCTGTACTGCTACTATTTTATCGGATCATTCTATTGAATGGAAGGCCTCCGGACTTAAATCCAATGAGGGGCTTACAGTGGCTGTAGGTTTCAAAAAAGGAATTATGATACCTCCTCCGCCACCTACTGCTTTGGAAAAATATGGTATTTTGGTCGGTGGATTTATAGTGTTTTTAGGATTGTTGTACTATTATTACTCAACCTGGAAGAAATACGGAATCGACCCAGAAAAACCAATAGTTTTTCCCCAGTTTAATGTTCCTGAAAACCTTTCTCCCGCATCTTTAGGCTATTTGAAAAGTGAGAGTTTTAAAAATAAGTACTTAACAGCAGCTATTGTTAATCTGGCTGTAAAAGGATATGTTCAGATTATTGAGAAAGAAGATTCCGGTCTTTTGGGGTTGTTCAGTTCAAAAAAGTTTGCAATCAAGAAAATCAAAGAAGCAGATGCTTCATTGCCGAAAGAAGAAATTAATTTAATGAACACTTTATTTTCAAATGGTCAAAATGAAGTGCAATTTGATGGGAAATACGATTCGAAAATTGAAAGAGTAGTTACCAATTTTAGAGAAACCCTGAAATTTCAGCATGACCGGTTTTTAAATGAAGGGAATAACAGTTCAAAACTAATATTGCCAACCGTCACTGTTACCATTGTTTATGCTTTGGGATTATTTTTAAGTTATACCATATATCCTGAGGCGGAAAAAGTGGTTATTGGAATAGCGGTATACGTCATCCTTTTTATAACATTTGTTTTAATTATATTTTTATTTAAAAGCCTATCGTGGAAATTTCTCATTCCAATTCCCTTTTTAATATTTTTTGGAATAGGAGGGTTAATAAGCAACGGTCATGAAGTAGTTGAGAATAATAATTTTAATATCTGCTACATCTTTATTGCCCTGGCGTTTACTTCTTTAATGATTTATCAGTATTTGATTAAAAGACCTTCGGAGGAAAAGTTAAGAATCAAATCCCTTATTGAGGGATTTAAGATGTATATGGGTGCGGCTGAAAATGAGCAGCTCAAATTCCATAATCCTCCTCAGATGACCCCTCAGGTTTTTGAAGCATTGCTTCCTTTTGCGATGGTACTGGGAGTAGATGAGATATGGGGTAAGAAATTTGATGATCTGTTGAAAAAGATGGCAGATGGATCACAGTATGCCCAAACATGGTATATTGGAAATTCTATCAATCATTATAGTTTTGGAAATACATTAAATTCTAGTCTTACCAAATCTATCCAATCAGCGTCTACACAGCCTTCCAGTTCCGGTAGCGGATCAGGAGGTGGAGGCTTCTCCGGTGGAGGCGGAGGCGGAGGTGGTAGAGGTGGCTGGTAAGCTGAGATATCTATCCAATAAAAAAGCGTTCAAATTTTTTGAACGCTTTTTCTATATATAAATTGAAATATATTAAATTCTTTCAATATCGGCACCGATAGCTTTTAGTCTTCCGTCGATATTTTCATATCCTCTGTCGATCTGTTCAATATTATGAATGATAGATTTCCCTTCTGCAGAAAGCGCAGCAATAAGAAGTGCATTACCAGCTCTGATATCCGGGGATACCATAGTTGTCCCACGAAGAGGAGCTTCCTGGTTAAGTCCGATCACGGTAGCTCTGTGCGGATCACATAAGATGATCTGAGCTCCCATATCAATAAGCTTATCAACAAAGAATAATCTTGATTCGAACATTTTCTGATGAACCAGAATACTTCCTTTTGCTTGCGTAGCTACTACCAAAATAATAGATAATAAGTCAGGAGTAAAACCTGGCCACGGAGCATCGGAAATAGTAAGTATCGATCCGTCGATAAATTTCTGAATTTTATAATTTTCCTGAGCAGGAATATAAATGTCATCATTGCTTTGCTCAAGCTGGATTCCCAGTTTTCTGAAAGTATTTGGGATAACTCCTAATTGATTCCAGTTTACATTTTTTATGGTAAGTTCGGATTTGGTCATAGCAGCAAGACCAATCCATGAACCGATTTCAACCATATCCGGAAGCATTGTGTGTTCCGTTCCATGAAGGTGAGAAACTCCTTCAATGGTCAGTAAGTTAGAACCTATTCCTGAGATATTAGCTCCCATTCTGTTCAGCATTTTACATAATTGCTGTAGGTAAGGCTCACAAGCTGCATTATAAATTCTTGTTTTTCCTTTAGCTAAAGCTGCAGCCATTACAATATTAGCCGTACCGGTTACAGAAGCTTCTTCCAATAAAATGAATTTTCCGTTCAGTTCTTTAGCTTTTAAAGAATAAAAATATTCTTCTTCGTCATAATGAAATTCAGCCCCTAATTCTACCAATCCTTGGAAATGGGTGTCCAATCTTCTTCTTCCGATTTTGTCACCTCCGGGAGTTGGCATATAAGCTTCACCATATCTGGCCAACATAGGCCCCATAAGCATAATGGATCCACGTAATTTTGCGCCGTCTTTTTTGAATTCGTCTGACTTTACATAATCAAAATTGACATGATCCGCTTTAAAAGTATAGTCTCCCTGTCCGTTTTTCGTGATTTTTACGCCAAAATCGCCAAGTATTTCAATGAGTCTATTAACATCATGGATGTCAGGAATGTTTTTTATTCTTACTTCTTCATCAGTTAATAATACTGCACATAAAATTTGTAAAGCTTCATTTTTTGCCCCTTGTGGAGTAATTTCACCTTGCAGTCTTTTTCCTCCTCTTATTTGAAACGTTCCACTCATTTACTTTCTATTTTTATGATTGTTGTTATTGTTATGCCTTCTTTTGTTGGTTTGGTTTTTATTATTGCTGTTTCTGTTGTTGTTACTGTTGTTATTATTGCTTCGGTTGTTGGTAGTGTAATAGATTTTACTTTTTTCAAGAGAATCTATTCCTGTTAAATCCAATCTGTTTTCCGATAGCTCCTTCAAATGACGGAAAATAACGTCATCAGTAACATGTTCCTTATTATAAACATTGTAAGATTTCTTCATGTTATTGGCAATTACTTCAATAAGGGCTTCTTTTTCGTCCCCTGGTTCCAGTTCTATTGCTTTTTCTATTAATTGAAGAATACTTTTTCCGTAAAATTTAAAATCGCCCTGAAGTTTTGGATATTCCATTCTTTTGGGTTTTTCTTCAAGCTGCTCTTTTGTAGGAAAAGGATAAGGAGAATCTACATCCAAATCATGATTGGCTAAAATATATAGATGGTCCCAAAGTTTATGTTTATAATTCTCTTCATCACGAAGTTGTGGGTTTCTTTGTCCCATAAAATCAATGATTGCCATTGCCATTTCATTTCTTTCCTCTTTAGAAGAAAGCTCTTTGCAACGCTCAACCAACTGTTGTATAATTCTGCCATATTCCGGCATATTAAGCTGGGTTTTTTGGGTGTTATATTCCATAATATGCAAATATATGGATTAAAAGAAAAAATTATTAAAAATCTTAAAAGTTTATGATTTTTTAATGAAAAATTAGGATCGTGATTTTAATGATATTTTTGTCGATATGTAAAATTATTTAGATGGATTGTAATTTATTTCAATAAAATTGTAATTTAGTTATAAGATTAATAATTAAAATTACAACTATGAAAAAAACACATTTATTCTTTTCATTGATAACTTTAGGAATAATACAGTCTTGTCAGACGACTGATGAATCGATTGATAAGAATCCACAACAATTGGAGGTACATTCTAAAATTGTTAATGTAACCCAACATGATGGGAGGCCTTTCAGTACGAGAAGTGGTTCGCTTAATGGGAAGTTTGTTGCAGGACCTGGTGGAAGCGTTCTTATGCAAGGATTTTACTGGGATGTCCCGGATGGCGGTAACTGGTGGAATACGGTGAAAGATAAATTAACGGGTTGGTCAAATGCAGGTATTGGAGCTGTTTGGCTTCCTCCGGCTTCTAAGGCTCAGAACGGAGCCTACTCAATGGGGTATGATCCTACAGATTATTATGATTTCGGAAATTTTAATCAAAATGGAAGTGTAGAAACCCGCTTCGGTTCAAGAGCCGAGCTGGAGGCTCTGATCACTAAAGCTCATGCTGAAAATATGCAAGTGTATGCTGATATTGTGATTAATCATAATAGCGGTGGACAATCAGAGGCTAACCCTTATACAGGAACGAATACCTGGACTAATTTTTCGGGGATTGCTTCCGGGAAGTTTACCAGAAATTATAATGATTTTTATAAGAACGCTTACGGTAACAATGATGAAGGATCGTTTGGAGGCTTTCCGGATTTATGCCATGCTAATCCTTATGTACAGGATTGGTTGTGGGGACGAGATGACTCTGTTGGTAAATATTACAAAAATGTGATGAAGTTCGACGGGTGGAGATTTGATTATGTAAAAGGTTTTGGTGCCTGGGTGGTGAACAACTGGAATTCTAAAGTGGGCGGATTTTCTGTAGGAGAATTGTGGGATTCTAACGTCAATACACTGGAATCGTGGGCTAATAATGCGAATAGTTCCATATTTGATTTTGCTGCCTATTATAAAATGGACGAGGCTTTTGATAACGGTAATCTTAATGTTTTGAATGATGATATGATGTGGAAAAGGAATCCATACAAAGCAGTTACTTTTGTAGCCAATCATGATACAGATATCATTTATAATAAAATGCCTGCTTATGCTTATATCCTGACTCATGAAGGATATCCAACCATATTTTATAGAGATTATGAGGAATGGCTGAATAAGGAAAAATTAAATAACCTGATCTGGATCCATAATAATAAGGCTACAGGAACCACTTCCATTCTCTATACGGATAATGATGAATATATTGCCAGACGAAACGGGTATAATGGTAATCCGGGATTAGTGGTATATATCAATACTTCTTCAAGTTGGCAGGAAAGATGGGTAGATACCAACTGGAGCAGTAAACAGATCAAAGATTTTACAGGAGCATCAACCTGGTATCCTACAACACAGGCAGATAAAAGAGTAAAAATTCAATGTCCACCGAATAGTTATTCTGTGTGGTCACTGAATCAATAGTGCTTTAAAAGGCGGAATCGCCGAAGAGCTGAATGGCGAAATCGCGGATTTGTGAAATCGTAAAACCGTAGATGTGCAAAGTTGTTTTATATTATGCACAAACTTTGTCATTCAGAACAAAGCGTAACGAAGTGAAGGAATCTCAGCAATTCTGAACGGAAAATAAATATTTATTAATCAATGACAAGTATTATGGAAATTAATCATAGTGTTTGTCATTTGTATTTTAGTAAATGAAATAAAGTCTAAACTTCTATAAATTTTCTTTTCTGATTCTGATCGGGAAGAAAACATTTTTGGGAAGCTAATTTCATTCTGTTTCTTGAGATGAGATCATATACTTTATCACTCAAAGCAAGGGGAATGATTTTTCCTGCAGCAATAAGTTTATAGATACCACCTAACAGATTAGCAATTTGAAGAACGGCACGAGATTTTACTAAATAGTATTGATTAGGTTTCCACAGATACATGGTATTGAAAACCGTTGTCTCCAATCCTCTTTCGGATAAGAACTTTTGACCAAAATCAGATTGCAGAGAAGCGAACAAAAATTTGTTTTTTGTATCACGCTCCAGAATCCATTGTACCCAGAAGTTACAGACTCCACATTCTCCATCAAAGAAGACAATATATTTATCCTGCCAATTTTCCTGCATGATTTCTTAATTAAAATACCATTGATCTTTCGGTTTCTTCTTTTACTTTCTTAAAATACTTAATCAACTCTCCTCTTTGTTCGGGAGTTAATTTAGCATCCTGATGACCTAAAATATAAGATTCCAGAGGCATTTCCTCTTTTTTGACCATTTCTATACATTCCTGCAATTTGTGTGCCTGTCTTTCAGGTTCATACATTGCAAAGGTAGAAAAATTAAGCTTTTTTCTACCTTCATCGATGTGTTTTTTTAAAAACCATGAAGAAGGTGCTATACTTGAATACCATGGATATTTCGTCTCATTAGAATGACAGTCATAACATGAAGTGTTGATGATCTTGGCAACTTCAGGTGGTGTTTTCTTTATCTTTAAAAAATCCATACCGGGATTTACAGGTGGATTCGTCTTGTCAATTGGGAAAAACTGAATGATAATAAAAGCGACTAAAAGAACGATCAATACTTTTTTCATACCCTTGAATTTTTGTTATTTACACTGCTAAATGTAGTCATTTTTTTTATTATAGTAAAAGCTGGAATTATTCTAAATAGTGCATTTTTTTTGAGTTTTCATTACAAATTACAGGTAATTTTATTAACTTATTGCATTAAATAAGACTTAAAAAGATAGATTTAGTTATAGTTTTTAGCTATTATATAAATAAAATCAATAGATCGTGTTTATTGAAAAGGTTATTGTAAGTTTGTCTTGTTCATACCAATTATAAACGATATTAATTAATATAAAAAATTTAAACAAAAATGGAAAAGGATTCAAATGACATCAGTAAATGTCCGTTTCATAATGGATCAATGAAACAAAATGTAGCTGGTGGTGGAACTCAAAATCAGCAATGGTGGCCCAATCAGTTAAGAGTTGATATTTTACGTCAGCATTCATCTTTATCAGATCCTATGGATCAGGATTTTGATTATGCTGAAGCGTTTAAAAAGTTAGACCTTGAAGCAGTAAAGAGAGACCTTCATGCATTAATGACGGATTCCCAGGATTGGTGGCCGGCAGATTTTGGGCATTATGGTCCTTTATTTATTCGTATGGCTTGGCACAGTGCAGGTACTTATCGTGTAGGAGATGGTAGAGGAGGTGCAGGTGCAGGACAGCAGCGTTTTGCTCCGTTAAACAGCTGGCCGGATAATGTGAGTCTTGATAAAGCCAGAAGATTATTGTGGCCGATCAAACAAAAATATGGTAAAAATATTTCATGGGCGGATCTTTTAATTCTTACAGGAAATATTGCATTAGAATCTATGGGCTTCAAAACTTTTGGATATGCCGGTGGGCGTGAAGATGTATGGGAGCCGGATATGGATGTATATTGGGGTTCTGAAATCACTTGGTTAGGAGGAGACCTTCGTTATGCACACGGTTCAGAAGGAGTTGTAGATAAAACCGGAGGTGTTTTGGTTACTGATGATGATGCAGATAGTGCTGTCCATTCCCGTAATTTAGAGAAGCCTCTGGCAGCAGTACAGATGGGGCTTATTTATGTAAATCCTGAAGGTCCGGATGGTAATCCTGATCCTATTCTTGCTGCCAAAGATATCCGTGACACTTTCGGACGTATGGCAATGAATGATGAGGAGACAGTAGCATTGATTGCAGGAGGGCATAGTTTTGGAAAAACACATGGTGCCGGACCGGCTGACCACGTAGGTAAAGAACCGGAAGCAGCAGGAATTGAAGAACAAGGCTTAGGATGGAACAGTAGTTACAAAAGCGGTAGTGGAGCTGATGCAATTAGTAGCGGACTGGAAGTAACATGGACTAAAACTCCAACACAATGGAGTAATAATTTTTTTGAAAACCTTTTCGAACATGAATGGGAACTTACAAAAAGTCCGGCTGGTGCACATCAGTGGGTCGCTAAAGATGCTGAAAATAGTATTCCTGATGCATTTGATCCAGGGAAAAAACATAGACCAACTATGCTTACAACCGATCTTTCTCTAAGATTTGATCCGGTATATGAAAAAATATCCAGACACTTTTATGAAAATCCGGATGCCTTGGCAGATGCTTTCTCCCGTGCGTGGTTTAAACTTACGCATAGAGATATGGGACCTCGTGCCCGTTACCTGGGACCCGATGTTCCTGCTGAAGAATTGATTTGGCAAGACCCTATTCCTGAAGTGAATCATCCGCTGATTGATAGTAATGATATCGAATTGTTGAAAACAAAAATATTGAGCTCGGGATTAAGTACAGCTGAATTGGTAGCAACAGCTTGGGCTTCAGCTTCTACTTTCAGAGGAAGTGATAAGCGAGGTGGAGCGAATGGAGCAAGAGTTCGTCTGGCACCACAAAAAGACTGGGAGGTTAATAATCCGGTTCAATTACAAAAGGTACTGAGTGTGCTAGAGAATATTCAAAAAGAATTTAATGGAGAACAAGCTTCAGGTAAGAAGGTTTCATTAGCAGACCTGATTGTACTGGCAGGAACAGCGGCTGTTGAAAAAGCTGCGAAAGATGGTGGTCATGATATTGCAGTTTCCTTTACGCCGGGTCGTATGGATGCTTCGCAAGAACAGACAGACGTAGAATCTATGGGATATCTGGAGCCTGCGGCAGATGGTTTCCGTAACTACCTGAAGAGAAAATATTCAGTGCCAACAGAATCGTTATTAATAGATAAAGCACAATTACTAACCCTTACAGCTCCTGAATTAACAGTGCTGATAGGAGGAATGCGCGCTTTAGATGCCAATTTTGATGGTTCTAAAAACGGAGTGTTTACACAGAGACCGGGAGCTCTTACGAATGACTTCTTTGTGAATCTTCTGGATATGGGGACTCAGTGGAAAGCGATGTCTGAAGACAAAGAACTTTATTTGGGAACAGACCGTTCTACCAGCCAGCCAAAATGGACGGCTACCCGTGCGGATCTAGTATTTGGATCAAATTCAGAATTGAGGGCAATAGCTGAGGTATATGCTAGTTCGGATGGACAGGCTAAATTTATAAAAGATTTTGCAGCAGCCTGGACTAAAGTTATGAACTTGGACCGATTTGATATAGCCTAACTTTGTAGATTAAATATATGATATCAAGCCATCCTGATAAAGGGTGGCTTTTTTACTGTGCCCAATATTCTACATGACAATAATTTAATTATAACTAGCTTCTGATCGTGAATTATGTGATAAAAAATATCGTAAACATAGGCTTTTTCAGCCAGATGATATTTATCATTTTTGGATCTATGGTATATAATTTGTTTCTTAGTTTTTATTTGTTCTAATTTAAAATAAAATTATGTTTAAACTTATTATTTCACTTTCAGTGGTTGCCGTTTTAACGAGTTGTGCAACACCAATGCCTGCGGTAAAAAATGATATTAGCAGAAATGTTGATAATCTCCATACTAAACAAGATAAACCATTTGATTATTATAATAGTGCTCCAGGTCACCCAATGAGCACTACCCCACAAAAGAACCCATAAAAAAAACGGCGGAAGTTTTTGTTAAATCTTATTTGTGAAGTCATGAAAATCATGATTCATTTTTTAATTCAATTTATAATATTATGATCAAAAAGATATTTGTTTTCTCATTACTATCTTTGTTTACTCCTCTTTTTAGCCAATATTCAATTTCTGAAATAAGCAAAGATTCCTATCTTAAAGATTTTGATGTTGCTGCTGCTATTCTTTTGAATCAACATCCTAATCCTTATAGATTTCATAGCAAAGAAACTGTTACAAAGAAGTTGGATTCTCTTCGAAAGGCACTCGAAAAAGACCCCAGTTACATTAATTTTTATATTAATAGCCCCGGTAGGGTACTAGGCGATGGACATACTTCTTTTAGTACTGACGCCAATTATTATGAAGATTATCTCAATTCTACTTATTTTTTTCCTTTGATGACTTATGTTAATAATGGAAATGTCTATATAAATGGAGATAATAAATACAATATTGAAATAGGGAGTAAGCTTTTGGAAGTTAATAATAAAAGTATTGCTGATATTTTAAAGCAAATTCCGGCATCGGCTGATGGAAATATTAAAGTAGAGGACGTGGATGTATCTCAGTACATTTCATTTCTTAATAGAAATAAAGACAATACTTTTACGATAAAGTATCAGACCCTTAATGGAGAGCAGAAAAAAGCTAACCTGGAAGGGATTAAATTTACAGGATTTAACTACGAATCCAAACATGCTGTTTTACCGATTGATGCAACTTCTGAAATCTATGGGATTTTTGGGTATGAACTCAATCCTGATACATTTTATTTGTCTGTAAAATCATTCTCGTATGATGAAAGTTTTTTTTATGAGAAGCTGAAGAAATATTTTCAGCAAATTAAAAATAAAAAATATAAAAATCTTGTTGTAGATATCCGTAACAACTCTGGTGGTTCAGTTACCAATATTCCGCTTTTGTATTCGTTTATGTCAAAAGAAAAGATTTTCACAAACTCTTATAAATACGGGAGTAAAGTTATTGATATCAATTACAGTGATTACTTAATAGATCCGCAGACGGACCGATATTATTCAGAGAAAGATATCAGGGATTCCAATAATTTCATGAGACAACGGTTTGATAAATCTGAAAAAGGAGATTACTATTTTGGAAATAACAGGTTGGATGATACCTACATCAAAAACTATCCGAGAGATGGGCTGTTTTTCGATGGTAGGGTTGTTCTTCTTACTAATAATCGTACGTTTTCAGCAGCTACTTATTTTGCTTCCCTGTTTAAAAAAGAAAAAAGAGGAGATATTGTAGGAAAGGAAACGGGTTCTTGTAGTAATTTTACAACGGCAGCCTGGTTTCTTACTTATAAGCTGCCAAATACTAAAACGACTATTTCTATTCCACGTACAGAAATCTTTTTTAATAATAATGAAAATGATAACATTCCCAATTGTACGGGGGTGATTCCGGATCATAAGATCGATGATAATTTCTTTTTAAATGCTTTAAAAGAGAAAATAGATCCGGAGTTACAATATTCGGTTGAATTACTTTCTCGTACATCATAAATAAAGTAGGCGTTTGTTACTTTGATAAAATTAATCCGCGGAACAACCTGTTCAACGGATTAATTTTAGTTGTTTTGTTCTAAATAGTTTTATCTAAAACGCTTTGATTCAAAAATATTGATTCCTCCAGAATTTACATTTCCTCCAGATATTCTGGCATATATGGCCCCGCTTTGATAAAAGAAGACTAAGTTGCTGTTATTAGTTCCAAAGCTAAAAGTTATATCGGCTGTGTAAGAAGATATGTTGGTGCTACCATTATCAGATGTAGAGCTTGTCGCAGGGTAGCGAGTTGATCCAGAGCCGGAGCCAGAACTGAAATTAGATACTGAAAACCCTGAGTTAACTCCGAAGCTTATGGTAGCCAGAATATTCGATCCGGTACCAGCAGGACCGAAAACCAAACCCGAATAAACTTTGAATGTTACGACGCCATTAGCTGCAATGTCTGTAATTTTCACTCCTGCTACTGAATTTGGAACAGTATAGTTACCATCAAAACTTAAAGCGGTAGGAGAAGAAGGGTCATAGGCTTTTACAATATAACCATTGGCATCGATGTATGCCGGAGCCAGCTTGTCGTAGTTTACTCCGGGTCTGCTGTTTCCATTAGATTTATCTTCCGTGGAAGGAGGGTTAATGAGTCTGAGGTTGGAACGGGAAGTTGTTCCGTAAAGATTTACCAGTGCATCATTGGTCGTATTGGGTGCCTGGTTGTCTGGTTTTCCTATATAGGTTCTACTATCCTCATATATTTCCATATTGCTGGCATTGGAGGAGTTACTGTTTTCTACGCTCAGAACCTTATTTGTTGAAATAGCGGTCTTGGATTTAACATGCAGGGTTGCATTAGGGGCTGTTGTGTTAATTCCTACTTGGGAATAGATGCTCATAGGAACTACAAGGGAAATGAGCTTAATAAAATTTTTCATAACGTAATTTTTAAATTATCAATGCGTTTGTTAAAACTGTTTTTATGCTTAAATTGAAGAAAGGTTAAAAATTTTCTTATCTTAAACAAGGGATTTTTATTAAATATAAAAAAAAATTTCCATTCTACGAGAAAAAAATATGCCAAAGTAGTAATAAAATAGAATTTTTACTTTTTTGGTGGAAAAATGATATTATGATGTTTATTGTTTATTTATTTTTTAAATATTTTTTTCAACTTATTCAAAATTTTAAATTGATGGTGTTTTGGAGTTGATCGTTGGTATGGAAAATTTTTGATATGCTAATCTTTATAAAAAAAGTTGAAGGGATTAAATAGTTTGAGTTTCAATTGCTAAATATAAAGCCTTATCTTTGCAAAAAATTGAGCTCCAAAAGTTGGAGTAACTCATTAATAACTTATCCTGAGGTTGTCGAAGGATTATTAAACATTTTTTATGTCAAACATTGTTGCTATTGTTGGTCGCCCCAACGTAGGAAAATCCACATTATTTAATCGTTTGCTGGAGAGAAGAGAAGCTATCGTAGACTCTACAGCAGGGGTTACCAGAGACCGTCATTACGGAAAATCAGATTGGAACGGAGTAGACTTCACTGTAATTGATACAGGAGGATACGATGTAGGAACCGATGATATTTTCGAACAAGAAATCCGTAAGCAGGTACAGCTGGCGGTAGATGAGGCTACTTCTATCATTTTTATGATGAACGTAGAAGAAGGCCTTACCGATACAGATTATGAAATTCATGAACTTTTAAGAAGATCCAATAAGCCGGTTTATATTGTTATTAACAAAGTAGACTCTGCTAAGGAAGAAGTGGCTGCCACGGAATTCTATCAGTTAGGAATTGAAAAATATTATACCCTTTCATCAGCAACAGGTTCCGGAACAGGAGAGCTGTTGGATGATATCGTTAAAGATTTTCCGACTACGGATTATCAGGATCCTTTCGAAGGTCTGCCGAAAATTACAATTGCAGGACGTCCGAACGTAGGAAAATCTACTTTAACTAACGCTTTACTGGATGTTGAACGAAATATTGTAACCGATGTTGCCGGAACAACAAGAGATAGTATCCAGACATTATATAATAAATTCGGACATGAATTTGTCTTGGTAGATACGGCAGGAATGCGTCGTAAGGCAAAAGTTTCTGAGGATTTAGAATTTTACTCAGTAATGAGATCGATCCGTTCTATCGAATATTCTGACGTTGTAATCATTATGGTGGATGCAACTCAAGGATGGGAATCTCAGGATATGAATATCTTCGGATTGGCTCAGAAAAACAGAAAAGGAATTGTAATTCTGGTTAACAAATGGGATTTGATCGAAGATAAGAAAACCAATACCATCCGTGATTTTGAAAAAGTAATTAAAGATAAGATCGGACAGTTTCAGGATATTCCAATTCTATTCGTATCAGCTTTAACGAAACAAAGAATTCTGAAGGCTGTAGAAGTAGCCATGGAGGTATATGAAGACCGTAAGAAGAAGATTAAAACTTCAAAATTAAATGAAGTAATGCTTCCGATTTTTGAACAGACTCCACCTCCTGCGAATAAAGGAAAATACATTAAAATTAAATACTGTGTTCAGCTTCCTACACCGTCGCCGCAGTTTGTATTCTTCTGTAATCTTCCGCAGTATGTTAAAGAACCATACAAGAGATTTACTGAAAATCAGTTGAGAAAAGAATTCGGATTTACCGGGGTTCCTATTGAAGTGTATTTCAGACAAAAATAATCATTCATGGAAGTTTGGATAGCCTACTGTTTTCTGGATAGAAATAATTCTGAAAGAGTAGAAGAGCTATTTGCTCAGCTTCCTGAATCTCTTCAGCAATCTGTTAAAAAGTATCAAAATACAGATGACAGACTGGGAAGAATGATATCAAAATTATTATTAGAGATTCTGGTAAGGAAAATAATTCCTCACCAGAATTTTTTTTGGCATTTGTATCAGAAAGATTCTCTGTCAAAGCCTTATCTCGATGGGCTGGAATTTAATTTCAGTACCTCACATAATGAAAAGCTGGCAATAGTTTGTGCTACGCCAGCCGGCCAATGCGGTATTGATTCGGAAGTCGTAAAACCAATAAATCCATCTATTTATTTTGATTTTCTTCATCCCGAAGAAAAAAGATTCCTCAGACAATTCGAAAATCCTATTTTACCTTTCTATGAAATATGGGTAAAAAAAGAAGCTGCATTAAAAGCTTCGGAACTTGGCATATCTGTAGATCTTCAACTTGTAGATACTCATCAGGAATTAATTCTTATTGATAAACAAAAGTATGTAGCTCAGCCTCTCCTCTTATCGTCAGATTGTATAACGTATATGGCTACTAATACAATGGCCAGTATTATTCATAGAGAGGAAGTTATTTTTTAATTATCATCAGCAGGTATTCCAAACCTGGATTAATTATAACCACTTTTCATATAATAGCCTTACGGGTTGATATCCCTGTTTGGCTAACCAGCTTTGCATTGTAGTATTGCTACACAGAGTAAACCGATAGATTTTACGGATATTGTAGTCTTTATATGCTGTTTCAAATGCTTTATTAAGAGCCGTATAAATTCCATGTTTTCTGTATTCCTGCTTTACATAGCCTTCAGAAACATACAGATCATCAGCATCTCCCAATTCAAAGTTACTGTCATCTTTTTCATCAATATACCCGAATAAAAAGCCTATGGCTTTTCCATCCACTTCAGCAATAAGAAATGTTCCGTCATTTTCCTCTTCACAATCAGCCATAAAACGTAAATAATGTTTTCATATCTGGCTCCATTCTGCTGTTTTTTCATTCATCTCTTTTTCAGAAATGTGAAGCTCACCAACCAGCTCATCGACAATAGGAAGGTGGTCTGCTATCTTTATTTTTCGAATGGTATAATTCATTGGTCTGCTTTTTATTATTTTCCCCGTATTGGACTTCCGTGCCATGATGTATGATCAGAAAGTACTTCCCCTTTCATAATGAGAGAGAGGGAGTCAATGTTTACATGATCACCGATTTCGGTGTCATATAAAATGATGGTCCTTGAATGGATTGTAGTTTGTTTTCCGATTTTTACACTACCTACCTTCATAATTCTATCTTCAAAAAGATGGGTTTGGGGGCCGCAATCCTCATTCAGCATAGCTTCATCACCTATGGTGACCATGTCGTATTCTGTAATGTCTGTTGTATTCAGCCATACTCTTTTGCCTATTTTTACTCCCAGGAATCTCATGAAAAAAGGAAGCCACATTGTACCGCGTAAGAAATCCAGAAAGAACAGTACCGGCAGGGCTTCATATATAGTGGTAATCCCCTCGCTTAACCAGACTTTCATACTGTACATGGGCATTTCAGTTTTTTTATACTTTCCGATCAGAATCCATTTCAACAATACCATAAAGAAAAAAGAAGGTAATGCCACGATGCCTAAGTAATAAAAAGGAGAGAACAGTAATAAATAATGAATCTTTCCTTCCAGAAAATTACTGGTATAAGCAATAAACAACACACTACAAATAATGATAACGGTCTGAGGTAGTATAATTCTGATTCCCTCCACAATTCCTCTGGCGAGCTTAAGATGGAAAGGAGGATTATAAGTGAGGCTATCTTTGAATCCATCTGATTTCTGCCTCATAGGTAGTCCGATAGGCGGAGATCCGAACCAGTCTCTCTCTGATGAATGTTCTAACTGTTCTTCGGTAGGTGCTTTGCTCAATACCCCGATCAGCATATTATCATCAAGTTCATATCCTTGAGGGATCAGTCCACTGTTTCCTACAAAGCTGTTATTTCCTATTTTAGTCCTGGCCAGGATCAACTTCTGATTTCTTACATCGTGTTCTCCTAAAATTACTGCGTCGGCAATAAATGAACCTTCACCTATTTCTAAAAGGTTATGGGAGACGTCACTCGCTGTTGAGATTTCTGAGTTTTTACCAACTTTAGCACCCATCATCCTGTAAAATTTGCTAATGTAAATAGAAGCAAAAAGAGGGTGTACAATAATCAGTGAAAGGTTAAAGATTTGGTCTTTGATCCATTTTCTATAATATATAAAACTGTATACCGGGTATACTCCTGGTTTCATATTGTATTGCAGGCATCGTGTAATTATACTTACTACTCCTATAAATAATAATATATATACGGTGGCGAGAATCGGGGCCTGCCATAAATAATAAAAATTGTAGTCTGCAGAACGATCATCCAGATAATAAAGAGTATATAAGGTAGGAGCAAGGGGCAAAATAATTAATAGTGGAAAGAAAAACAGAGAACAGGCGTAAAGTAAAGAATATCTGTTTCTTTTTGATGCCGAAACTAATACAGGAACCCGAACTTCTGCTTCACTTTTTACTCCTGTTTTTTCAGCAGGGCTGCCGTTCCAAATTTCACCAAATCCAATAGTTTTTCCTTCATTCAGGCAGCTTAGGTCCTGAAGTTCTCCAAATTCTTCAATGGTTGTATTTCCACAAACAATGGCAGAAGATCCAAGATAAGAATGAGATTTGAGATGTACTTTTCTTATTTTAAGAAGTCCGTTTTCTACGGAAGCATTATCGATACTGCATCCGGAGCTTGTGGTTACATTTTCATCAATAGTGACCAGATCTTCTGCTGCAATAGGCAGAAGGCTTAATTGTGCACTGGGATGAACCTTTACTCCTAATAATCTTAAATATTTGGGATACAAAGGGGTTTCTACGATAAATTCGGAAGGCATCAATCTTTTAATGGTTTTCCAGAGCCACCATCTGAAATAATACCATCCCCAGAGTGGATAATCTCCTTCTTTTATTCTTCCGATAACAAGCCACTTGGTTAAAAGGATGATGATAGAATAAACCGGTGGGATTAAAGTGTATAGTAACACGGCGCTTAATAAGGCAAGGCCGGTTCCGTAGCCGTTAAGCTGAAAATAATAATAACTCAGATAAGGAAAGAATATCTGGAGGCTCAATAGTGAAAACACTGCCATCAGTGCGAGGGTCTGAGCAAAATTACAGGCATAATATTGAAAGATTGAAACCCTTTTAAAAGGTTCCTGGCTGGATGTTTCCTGTGTTTGTTTATTTTTCAGACATTCTGCATAAGCAGAAAGCGGACGTTTTTCATAAATATCTTTTAAAGAAGCATACGGGATGCCTGCTTTTTGTCGTAAGTGAGAAACGAGAGTAGCTGCGAGTAAAGAATGCCCACCAAGATCTGTGAAAAAATCATGATTGAGCTGAATGTCTTTTCCCGGAAAGACCCATTGCAGGGTTTGGAGAAGTTTTTCTTCTAAGGAAGCATCCGGATTGATCTCGATCGTTTCATTTTTTTCATGAAGAGTAAAGCTATCGGGAATGGGTAATTTTTTACGATCAATTTTTCCACTTGGCATTCTGGGCATTTCCTTCATCTTAATAATAGCTATCGGAACCATATATGGAGCGAGGAATTTAGCCAGTTCTTTCCGCATTTCATTCTCATCAAATGGGGAATCATCGTTCATTATAGCATATCCAACCAGCTGACCTTGTCCATTGGAATCTTCTTTTACGGCTACTGCTGCGGAGGAGATATCAGGTAATTGATTAAGACGCTCTTCTATCTCGCCAAGCTCAATCCTATAACCACGAAGTTTGATTTGATCATCTATTCTTCCCTGGAAATCAATAAAGCCATTTTCTCTTATAATGACTGCATCTCCGGTTTTATAAATTTTATCTCCCGGAAGTTCCGGGAAGGGATTGTCCAGAAATTTTTGCTCTGTCAATTCAGGGAGGTTGAAATACCCATTGCTTACTCCCGGTCCGGATATGATCATCTCACCACGTTCACCTCGGGGAAGAATGTTTAAGTTTTCGTCAACAATGGCAATATGATAATTAGGTAAAGGATTTCCTATGGTAAGTTCTTCTTCACGATTGAGTTTGGCCATATTTGAAGAAACCGTTGTTTCTGTTGGACCATAGCTGTTAATAAATGTCCGATATGGTTTTGCCCATTTTTCCTGCACCTGTTTCGTGCATGCTTCACCTCCTGCATTAACTATTCTTATGGAGGGAACTTCATCGATTATTGCCAGGATGCTGGGAACTGCATGAAGAACCGTGATTTTATTCTGTACCAGAACTTCACTTAATTCATCGATTGCTTTTACGGTAGTTGCATCGGCAATCCAGATGGTTGCACCAGAGAAAAGACTGATCCATACTTCTTCACACCACATATCAAAAGAAACTGAAAATCCCTGATAAACCGTATCAGTATCTTTTATTTCTATAAAATCTTCTTCGGATCGGATAAGATGACATATGTTTCTGTGGGTAATCGGAATTCCTTTGGGGTTTCCTGTGCTTCCGGAAGTAAATAAGACATAGGCCCAGGAATCAGGAGTATTATGATCTGGTGGATTCGGAATTACACTCTCAGGCTGTGGAGTAATTCTTATGGCAGGACAGTGGATGTGAGCATCGGTGTCAGAAAAATAAGTTTTTACGTTGATGTCGGTAAAAACTTTTTTTATCCGGTCTTCCGGCATCTCCCTGTCTAATGGAATATAGGTAGCTCCGGCTTTTAATATTCCCAAGATAGCTACCGGAAGCTCCAAACTTCTTGGATACCATACACCAACACAATCACCGGGTTGTACACCTTCATCTCGAAGCTGCAAGGCTACTGCGTTACTCCAACTGTTGAGTTCTTCATAGGATAGTTTTCTGTCTTTGAATATAAAAGCTGTTTTGTCTTTATAATTTTCAAATACGGGAGCTAATAATTCGGTAAGGGTTTCATTTTTTAGAAAATCGGGAACAATTTTTCCTAAAATAAGGCTTTTCATCATGTACTAATATGTATTGGGAAACTTTTATAAATATACTTTATTTCTGTTGATGTTCAATCTCCGATTTCGTTTTTTAATTGTAATTTTGCAGGAATTTAAGTGAACTAACTGTAATTAAAATTTAAATATTCATGCTTACTATTTTATCGGAAAACTTTTCCCTTGTTAATGAATGGATTAATGAACTTCGTAATGTAGATGTTCAACATGACCGGATGAGATTCCGAAGAAATATGGAGCGTATTGGAGAAATTGCCGCTTTTGAAATTAGCAAAGGATTAGAACAGAGAGAAGTTGAAATTCAAACTCCTTTGGATACGATTAAAGTAAAGGAAATTGCAGTTCAACCTGTTATTACTACTATTCTGAGAGCAGGAGTTCCTTTGTTTGAAGGGATTTTAAATTATCTTGACAGGGCTGACTGTGGCTTTGTAGCCGCTTACAGAAAACACGATGCCAATGATTATTTTTCGATCAAACAGGATTACCTTACATGTCCGAGCATTGAAGGGAGGCCTTTAATCGTTGGAGATCCTATGCTGGCAACCGGAGCGTCACTTATTGAGGCAATCAAAGATTTGCTTACCCATGGAAAACCTACTCAATTACATATTGTAGCAGCTATTGCTTCCAGACAAGGGGTGGAAACTATTGAGAAAGCTTATCCGGAAGCTAAAATATGGGTAGGTGCTATCGATGATGAGCTGACTTCTAAAGGATACATTACTCCGGGATTAGGAGATGCAGGAGACCTTAGCTATGGCGAAAAATTACAACGTTAATATTTAATATTCATTCCAGAAATCTTTCATCAGATCAATCAGTAACTTTGGACGTACTTTATCCATTGGATGTTTGGTATCCGGAAGTATGGACAGTTTTGCATTAAGGATGCTTCGGTAAAATCGTTTGCTTTCGTCTATGCTTACCATATTGTCTTTATCTCCAAGCATTACCTGAACAGGAAGGTTCATGGTGGCCAGGTTGTTTTGGTTTAGGACAGGATTTCTTCCTAAATCAATCATTAAATCAGCAATAGCGGAAAGCAGCTGCTTCCATTGAGAGCCATGTTGTGCTTCCAGTTGTTCTGCATATTGAGGGACTTTTGTAAGAATAGTTTCCGGATTTAGCATAGCAGTTTCTTTTAAAGCTTGTTCCTCTGTCCACTCGAATTTCGTTCCCAATGTTATAACAGAATGTACATAATCCGGTTGCTGTAAGGCGTAACAAAGCCCCACGTAACCTCCCATACTGTGTCCAAAAATATGAACATTTTTTAAATGGTTTTCTTTACAATAGGTGTGTATTTCCTGGACGTATTTTTCAATGGAAATGCCATCTTCGGGTAATTTGGTACCCCGATGTCCTGAAAATAAAGGGGTGTGCAGATGAAAATATCTTGATAATTCTTCCTTGTAAGGGATAAATAAATCACTGTGCCCCAAAGCTCCGTGAAGTAAAAGAAGGTTTTTCATAAGTATTAGTTTGGTGGAAAATTATAAAAAACATTTGAAATAAATAGAATATCACAATAAATAGCAAAAAAAATAATCATATTATTGAAATTATTGAATCAACTATCATTTATTACCCATTACCTATTACTCATTGCTCATTGCTCATCGTTGCTTATTCATCCATCGCTATTACTAAAACACTGACCTTATTATTTCCGTTACTTAAGATCTCCCAGGCAATAGTTCCGAGCGTATTTCCGGTGGTAAACACATCGTCAATTAAAAGAACGTGTTTTCCGGAAATGGGTCTGGTGACTGAGAACGTGTTTTGGCTCTCCAAACGATGCTTTTTATTCTTTAAAGCCTGAGCTTTAGAATCGTGATTTCTTTTGATCAAATGATGATCGTATAGGATCGTATAGAAGTCGGATAGAGCTTCCGTAAACAGATGCAATTGATTATATCCCCGTTCTTTTTGTTTCTTGGGATGTAGAGGAACGCTTACCAGAAGGTCAGGTTTTTTATTATTGAAGTCTAATCTTTCTGCAACCCATCCGGCCAGAATTTTCCCGGCTTTTTCTCTGGTTCGGTATTTTAATTCATGAATGATCTTTCTGCTTAGATTTTTTTCTTCAAACCGCATTAGGGCAAAAGCATTTTCAACAGGAAATAATAGCCGGCATTTTTCTTTAATCCTGCTTTCTTCGAAATAGGAGGAGTGATAGAAATGGATGTTGGAAAAACAAAGATTGCAGATCAATAGATCCGCACTAATTATCCGGTTGCAATGAATGCAACGGTTAGGGAAGAAGATATCCAGAATCATTTGTGTGTGTTTATAAAACTAATATAAGTAATATTTTAACAGATCCCGATATATTTTTCCTCTGAACTATGTTTGCAGGCTTTCAGTCTGTATTTCGAAAAATACATGATATGATAGCTTCATTTGTCATGCTTAGGGTATTTTATTTTTTATTTCCTGATTCTATTTCCTTACGTATTTTTTCGATGGAGGCCTTCATGCTGAGGTTAAAATATTCTTTTTCCAATCGAACAGGGGGTGCTTGCCTTACTTCACAATCGGCAATGCTGCATGACTCGCAGGTGACACCTACGTTGATCGTCTGTAAAGAAGGAGATTTGATAAAGTTTATCTTTTTTATCGTTTGGGAGTTCAATAATATTCCAAGACAATAACTTCTGTTGCTTCCGTCGGAAAAAGGGTTTTTCTGAGAAGTTGAGATTACCAGATAGCTTATCCCCTGATCTTTGTAATGGGAAATCTGGGCATCTGTCAAAGTTTCGTTTTGTTTTAAATGATGTAGGTTTTTTACGGCAATCCATCTTCTGCAATAATGTTCATTCGTTGCATTGGCATGAGGAGCCTGCTGATGATTGAGATGAAGTTCTTTTAAAATCTGTATTTTATCTGAACCTTTCTTTTTGACCAGACATAAATAGAAGAGATCTTTAATCCCAATCTCAGATGAAAGGATGTTGGTGAGCCTGTAATAAAAGGTTTCCGGAGAATTGGTAAAACTATCGATGAGGCTGGTGAAACTTTGAGGTTTCCAACTGTTTTGTAGAAAGAAGTCCGAGGTGTTTTCAATAATTTTTTCTTTCGAAATCAATAGAGCACCTGCAAAATAAGACGCATAGAAATTATTCAGGATTTCTTCAAAACTTCCGAAATCCAACCATGAATATGTATTGGGGCGATTCTTTAAATATAAAATCGTAAATCCTATTTCTTTGGCTAAGATAAAGACTCTTTGATCTTTCTCCAGCTTTTTATTAAGCAACAATAATTTCTTTTCCGGAATAAATAGAGAACGCAAATTGTCTAAAGTTCCATAAGGTTCAAAATCCTCTGATTGAATAGTATATTTGAATTTTTCAATCAAGATATTTTCTAATACTTCAGATTTTAAATTTTTATTGAATTCCAGATTGTTTTCTTTGGCAAACTGGATCACTTTTTCTTCGATTTCAGGAAAATAATTGTCGTATAATTCCTGAAAAGACCGCAGTACGGCAAAATAAAAACGTTCTTTTCCTAAATTGTAATTCTGGGAGATCTCAATCAGCGCATTGATAAAAGCGGTTACTTTTTTAGGAGCATCACTGATAATACTGATGAGGTTATTCTTGTTAATTCCGAAAAGATCTAAAGGAACTTCTTTAAAAAAATCGGATTGTAAAATTTCATTAAATGGAGCTAGGCTTTTATCCAGTTTTGTAGAAACCAGATCATCAAATGTGCAGTTCAGAGCTTCAGATAGCTGAATGATTTTATCATGTTTCGGATATTTTTTTCCATTTTCAATTTCATTAAGGTAAGATTTTGATAGACCGGTTTTTACGGCAAGGTCTTGCAAAGACCAATTTTTCTTTTGTCTTTGTTGTTTCAATTTTAATCCGAAAACCGTTTTGATAAAGTCGCTTTCTGCATTCATTACTCAAATATAAATAATTGATTGCGATTATTCGCATAATAATTTTAAAAAAAAAATAGCGAACGTTCGCTGTTTGTGAAAATTTTTATTTATGTTTGTAATATCAAATCACAAAATCAGATAGTTATGGAAACGCAGACTCAATTAAAAATAAAGGCTGGTAGCCAATTTGAAGAAGTTTTTACTCCGGAATTGACGGAATTTCTGATTGAACTTCATCAGAACTTCAACGGAAAAAGATTAGATCTTTTGGAAGAACGCAAAGAAACCCAACTGGATTTTGATCGCGGAAATCTTCCCCGCTTTTTTCCTCAGACGGAAGAAGTCCGAAAAGGGAACTGGTCTTGTTCTCCACTACCGGAAGATTTGCTGGACCGAAGAGTAGAAATTACTGGACCGGTAGATCGAAAGATGATTATTAATGCTTTGAATTCAGGGGCTTCTACTTTTATGGCTGACTTTGAAGATAGCAATTCCCCTACATGGAACAATTGTATAGAGGGACAGATTAACCTCTCAGATGCAATCAATAGAAAGATTGATTTCATTAATGAACAAGGGAAATCTTATAGCCTTAATGAAAAAACAGCAGTTTTACAGATTCGTCCAAGAGGTTTGCATCTTCCTGAAAAGCATATTGAGATTAACGGGGAAGAAACTTCCGGTTCGCTGGTGGATTTTGGAATGTATTTTTTCAGAAATGCTCACCAATTATTAAATAATGGAAGCGGTCCTTATTTTTATCTTCCCAAATTAGAACATTATAAGGAAGCCCGCTGGTGGAATGAGGTTTTTGTATTCGCGCAAAACTATCTGCAGATTCCTCAGGGAACTATTAAAGCAACGGTTTTAATCGAAACGATTACTGCGTCTTTTCAGATTGATGAAATATTATATGAATTAAAAGAACATAGTGCTGGTTTGAACTGCGGACGATGGGATTATATCTTTTCCTATATCAAAAAGTTCAGAAATCTTCCGGAATTTATTGTACCGGACAGAGATCAGGTAACGATGACTTCTCCGTTTATGACAGCCTATTCAAAAAGAGTGATTGAAATCTGTCACAAACGAAATGTACACGCAATTGGTGGCATGGCTGCACAAATTCCTATTAAAAATGATCCGGAAGCCAATGAGGTAGCTTTTGGAAAAGTAAAGGCAGATAAAGAAAGGGAAGTAAAAAATGGTCATGATGGAACCTGGGTAGCACATCCAGCTTTGGTTTCGATTGCTAAAGAAATTTTTGATCAATATATGCCTACTCCTAACCAGATTGATAAAAAGGTAGAATATCAGATTAAGGAAAGTAATCTTCTGGAAATTCCAAAAGGAGAAATTACAGAAAAAGGAGTCCGCAAAAATATCAATGTAGGGATTCTGTATCTGGAAAGCTGGCTGATGGGAATTGGCGCTGCTGCAATTTATAATCTGATGGAAGATGCTGCCACTGCAGAAATTTCAAGAACACAGATTTGGCAGTGGCTCAAGAATGAAGCGGTTTTAGCAGATGACAGAGTATTGACCCGTACCATGATCTTACAATGGGAAGCAGAAGAAATGGATACGATTGAACGGTATGTTGGAGCGGAACGTTTTAAAACCGGAAAGTTTAATCTTGCAAAAGAGCTTTTCAATGAGTTGATTTTCGCTGAAAAATTTGAAGAATTCTTAACGTTGAAAGCATATCCTTTTATTGAGTAAGTGCATTTGAGTGTTTGAGAGTAGGGGTGTTTGAGTTTAGTACTATAAAGAAAGCTTTTAATATTCTTAAATAATAGTTCGATACAGAATGGCGAACTATTATCTCCTGCAACCTAATCCCTACTACCTAATTATAATTAATAACAAATCCAAATATTATGAAAACAAGACAAGAAAAAATTCAGGCTATAGAGCAGGATTGGCTGAACAATCCTCGCTGGAAAGGAGTACAAAGACCCTATACTGCAGAAGAAGTACTTAAACTTCGGGGGTCTTACACCATCGATTATACCATTGCGACAGAAATGTCTAAAAAATTCTGGGAGAAATTAACTACGCAGGACTTTGTGGCTGGCTTAGGAGCTTTAACGGGTAACCAGGCGGTTCAGGAAGTAGATGCAGGACTGGAAGCAATTTATCTTTCAGGATGGCAGGTAGCAGCAGATGCTAATTTATCGGGAGAAATGTATCCTGATCAATCTTTGTATCCTGCGAATTCAGTGCCTTCTGTAGTAAAGAAAATCAACAATGCTTTATTAAGAGCGGATCAGATCCAATCGGTGAGCGGAAGTGGAGATAAAGAATATCTGGTTCCCATTATTGCCGACGCGGAAGCAGGGTTTGGAGGTAATTTAAATGCTTTTGAATTGATGAAGCAAATGATTGAGGCAGGTGCAGCGGCAGTTCATTTTGAAGATCAGTTATCCTCAGCCAAAAAATGTGGCCACCTGGGTGGAAAAGTGTTGGTGCCGACTCAGGAAGCAATCAATAAATTAATAGCAGCCCGTCTGGCTTCAGATGTTACTGGAGTGCCAAGTGTTATTATCGCAAGAACAGATGCAGATGCAGCTGATTTGCTGACATCAGATATTGACGATAGAGATAAAAAATTTGTAACCGGAGAAAGAACTTCAGAAGGCTTTTACGTGGTGAAGAATGGAGTAGAGCAGGGAATTGACCGTGGGTTATCTTATGCTCCATATGCTGATCTTATCTGGATGGAAACGTCTAACCCTGATCTGGAACAAGCCAGAAAATTTGCAGAAGGTATTCATGCTAAATTCCCTGGAAAAATGCTTGCTTACAATTGTTCTCCTTCTTTCAATTGGGCGGCCAAGCTGAGTGTTGAAGAGATGACCACTTTCCGTGAAGAATTAGCTAAAATGGGATATAAGTTCCAGTTTATTACACTGGCTGGTTTCCACGCTTTAAATACTGCGATGTTTGAGTTGGCTTTAGCTTATAAAGAAAAAGGAATGGCCGGATATTCTGAATTGCAGGAGCGTGAGTTTGCTTTGCAGCAAAAAGGATTCAGAGCGGTTAAACACCAGTCTTTTGTAGGAACAGGATACTTTGATGAGGTGCAAAATGTAGTGACCGGAGGTTCTTCAACAACTGTAGCGATGAAAGACTCTACCGAAATGGCACAGTTTCATTAAAAAATCATTTTTCGCATTATCCATATTATTTGAAAGCCTTCTCAGTTTTGAGAAGGTTTTTATATATTGAACGAGCTGGATAAAGTTTAAAATAGTTGATGATCATTTATTTTCCTGTATCATCCAGCCTTTACGGGAAGACAAATAACAAAGAATATTTATGATGAATAAAAATTATACTATATTTGAACACTAAAAAAACAAAAGTTCAAAAATAATTATTAAAAAAATGACGAAGTTTATTAAAGTACTTTTTATTACAGCAGGATTAACGCTGACAGCCAATGCCGTGAATGCTCAACAGAAAATAGGGCAGGTAAATTCTGAAGATATTTTTACAAGCTTACCTGAGGTAAAAACTATAAATACAACGATCGATAATCTTACAAAAGCTAAACAAACCGAAATAGATAAATTAATCGGGGACTATCAAACTAAGCTTAAAGTGGCTCAGGAAAAAGAAAAAACAATGACTGAGGCTAATAAAGAGGCGATAACAAAAGAACTTATCGCAGCTCAAACTGAATTACAAGGTATCGGTAAAAAAATTGAAGAGTCAAGAACAAACGCAGCTAAGGAAATTTCTGCTAAACAAAATGAGTTATATACTCCTTTACAGCAAAAAATAAACAGTGCGATCAGTGCTGTAGCTAAAGAAAGAAATCTTAACTATGTATTTGATGTTTCGTCTGCACAAGGAGGTAATAATTTAGTGTATACAGATGGAAGTGAGGATATCACGGCTTCTGTAAAAACTAAGTTAGGAGCTTCATCAACAGCTAAACCAGCTGCCAAATCTAAATAATCTCAATCGATTAAATATTTTTAAAGGAATCGGATGTTTCATCCGGTTCCTTTTTTATTTATAGCCATTAATGTTTGTTTTCCAGAGTAATTTATAATTTGTTATTCTACATTGTTTGCATCTTCAGGGTTTGGGAGAGATTTATTATTTTTGAGTAAAGTTTTCAGAGAATGAGTTTAGTGTATGAAAAACAAATCAGGGTTACAAAAACACATATTGATCAGAATAATCATGTCAATAATGTACAGTATGTGAGCTGGGTGGAGGAAATTGCAAGTGAGCATTGGGAATCTGTGAAATATAAAACCGAATATCCTGAAGATATATGGATGCTGCTTGATCACCATATTCAATATAAAAAACAAGTGTACTTAAATGATATTATCACTGTAAAGACTTATCCTAAAGCTCCGGAAGGTATCAGGCAGCCCAGAAAAGTAGAGTTTTACTGCAACGGACAGCTTGTTGTAGATTCCTTAACCCTTTGGGTTTTAATTGATTCTAAAGCGAAAAGGATTCAAAGATTAAAAAATGATTGGCTGGAGAAAATTTAGACAACTATAATTAAAAACAAAATGAAAAAAAAATTGTATGTTCCAATGGTCATAGCCCTAATGATCGCCATTGTTTCTTGTAGCCCTGATAAAAAGGAAAGTTCTGAAAAAATTCAGGTTTCCCCAATTGCTCAACAGCCGGGAAATGTAGATAAGCAAAATAGGGTAAGTGAATTGTCAATAGGTATTGTCCCTACAGAAAATGTGGATTTTGATATGGGATGTACAACAGAATATCAGAATAAAAAGGGAGTGATTTATGCAAAAGGTTCCGCTCCGAAATCTAAAGGATGGATTTCCTATATGAAGATCAATGATATTTTAGAAAATTTTTATACTCCTGATGGGATCACGGAATCTACCGATGGCGATGGATCTGTTATCGTAGCTCATCTTGAGAATGAGCGCTATGAAGTTGTTATCACTTCTAAGATTGGAAATTATTCCGAAGAAGCTGATTCTGTATCAGAACAGGGAACGATTGTAGTAACGGATAAAAAAAGCGGAAAGACAGTTTCGGTCGAATTTGAAGGGGGAACGGCTTGCTAAGTTATTAAATAAACTTGATTTTCATCTGTTTATTGAAGTGATACAAAAAATGAAAATGTACCCATTTTATTTTTCATTCTTTATAATCATACTATTGAACAGATATCCTATACTCACTCCAAATTCCTTACCTTTGCACGATGATACGTATTACAAAAATTTTTACATTCGAAACTGCCCATGTACTGTATAACTATGATGGGAAATGTAAAAATATGCATGGACATTCCTATAAATTGTTTGTAACAGTGAAAGGAAAGCCTATTAATGATTTAGAAAATCCTAAGAACGGAATGGTAGTGGATTTTGGAGATATTAAGAGTATCGTAAAATCCGAAATTGTAGATGTATGGGATCATGCAGTTTTAATCAACGGACTTTCCCCGCATAAGGAATTGGGAGAAGACCTTGAAGGAAGGGGGCATAAAGTAATCTATTGTACCTTCCAGCCAACATGTGAAAATATGTTGTATGCTATAGCTGCTAAAATAAAGTCCAAGCTTCCGGCAGAAGTTTCCCTCGCGTATCTTAAACTTCATGAAACCGAAAACTCTTACGGAGAATGGTTCGCAGAAGATAATGTATAACCGTATCCCATAAAAAATTCAATCGGTGTTAAAGACAACCATCAATTTACAACCTGGAAAAAAAGTATATTTTGCTTCGGATCAGCATTTTGGAGCTCCTAATCCTAAGGACAGCAAAGTGCGTGAGGAGAAGTTTATCCGCTGGATGGATGAAATCAAAGAAGATGCCCAGGTTTTATTCTTAATGGGTGACCTGTTCGATTTCTGGCATGAATGGAGGTATGTTATCCCAAAAGGGTATGTCCGTGTCTTAGGAAAAATTGCAGAATTGAAAGATAGGGGAATTCATGTTTATTTTTTTGTAGGTAACCATGATTTATGGATGAAGGATTACCTAGAAGAAGAAATCGGTTGTACTGTATTTTATAAGAAGCAGTATTTTGAAATGGGCGGAAAACAGTTTTTACTGGCACATGGAGATGGATTAGGACCTGGTGATAAAGGATATAAAAGGATGAAAAAGCTGTTTACCAATCCTGTGGCACAATGGGCTTTCAAATGGCTGCATCCTGATATTGCCATGAAAATAGCTTTGTATCTTTCCCAGAAGAATAAGATGATTTCGGGTGAAGAAGATAAGGCGTTCTTAGGAGAAGATAAAGAGTTTTTAATTATTTATTCAAAAGAGAAATTAAAAACCGAAAAGATTGATTATTTCATTTACGGACATCGCCATCTTCCTATGGTTTTAGATTTGGAACAAAAGGCTAAATACATTAATCTTGGAGACTGGATCTCCTATTTTACCTATGGTGTTTTTGAAGAGGATTTTGAATTAAAAACTTTTGACCGGTAGGAAAAAAAAATTACCTCTAAAAGAGGTAATCTTCGAATGAATAAATTCATTCTGTTTTTAATCCATATTCCGAATACAACATTGCAAGAATGCGACCAAAAATTTCATTTAATATTAAAAAAATATTAAAAAGGAATTATGGAGGTGTAATGTATTAAAAATGAGACGATAAGAATATTAAATGTTAAGAAATTGGAAAATATATTCAACATACGGACTGAGCAGGATTTTCTGAAAGCTTCATTGAAAACATTCCGGTATCAATATGAGAATGTTGAAGTATACAGAAAATTTGTGGACTATCTTAGAATCAATCCTGATGAGGTGGATGAGATAGCAAAGATTCCGTTTCTCCCGATAGAAATGTTTAAAAATCATCAGGTGCTTGATAAGAAGGTTTCTGCGGATTTGTTTTTTCAGAGTTCGGGGACTACGCAAATGAATTTGTCCAAGCATTTTATTGCTAATGAAAACCTGTATCGCGAAAGTATTTATAAAAGTTTCGAAGAATTTATCGGAAGACCGGAAGATTTTATTTTTCTCGGGTTATTACCCAGCTATCTGGAAAGACAGAATTCTTCATTGATCTATATGGTGGATTATTTAATGAACGTTTCTGCACAGCCTGAAAATGGATATTTTTTATATAATCATTCGGACTTGTTGGAGCTTTTAAATACTTTGGAGGGTAAAAAGGTCATCCTTTTTGGTGTTTCTTTTGCGCTTCTGGATTTTCTGGATTATTGCCATTCTGAAGAAAGCAGTGTTCCTTTAAACTTTCTAAAAAACCTGATTGTCATCGAAACTGGAGGAATGAAAGGTAGGAAAGAGGAAATGACCAAAGATGAATTGCTGGTCATTTTACAAGAGGGTTTTCAAACAGATCGAATCTTTTCGGAATATTCTATGACAGAACTATTATCACAGGCTTATTCTCTAGGAAATAATGAATATGAATGTCCGAAATGGATGAGAATTTTGGTAAGGAATGCAGAAGACCCACTTTCTTATGAAAAAGAAGGCAGAACCGGAGCAGTTAATATCATTGATCTGGCCAATATTCATTCTTGTTCTTTTATTGCCACTCAGGATTTAGGGAAAACTCTTCCTGGAAGTAGATTTCAGATTCTAGGAAGGATAGACCATTCTGATATCCGGGGATGTAGCTTGCTGGTAAGCTGAATATGAGTAATAAATAATTAATAAGTAATTTGCTCGCAATGGAGTTGACCTCCCACACTCCAACTCTCCGACACTCAAACCTTCTCACTCTCACACCTTCAAACTCAAAAATATGCTGAAAATAGAAGAGCTTGTTCATGCGTATATTCACTCTCATTGTGATTTTGAAAAAGAAATTGTCTTAACCAATCATTTTCATTCGGATTGGGAAGCGGACATGCTGATTATTGATGAATCAGGATTCAGCCATGAAATTGAAATCAAACTTTCGAAAAGTGATTTTAAGAATGATTTTAAAAAGTCTTACCTGAATACAACTACAGGGGAGAAGTTTTTAAAGCATGATAAAATATCTTGTGGAGATTATGTTTGTAATGCATTCAGTTTTCTTCTTCCTATGGGGATGGTAGAGTACACCGCCATTCCGAAGCATTGCGGAATTATTGAATTTTATCATAATGTTGATACTTGGGAAACTGAGTTTTATTCTATCAGAAAGCCGGTGCATGTACACGAAGACTCTTATTGGAAGCTTAATGATAAAGATCTTTTTATCCGGAAAATGGCATTGAATCTGCTTCAGCGGAAAATGGAAATCAAAGGAAAGCATGAAGAGCTTATTTTTAAGAATCCGTTTGAGATCAAAAAAAGAAAATAAAAAAATCCTGCCACTTTGGACAGGATTTTTTTATATCTATTTGTTATTTCTTTATTCAGCAAGTGGTTCATCAGCTGCACCTTGCAGTAAAAACTTATAAATTAATCCACCGGTAATGCCTCCAAGGATAGGGGCAACCCAGAACAGCCAAAGCTGGGACATGGCAATTCCACCTACAAAAAGAGCTTGGGAAAGAGATCTTGCAGGGTTTACGGAAGTATTCGTGATCGGAATAGAAATCAGGTGAATCAAGGTTAAACCAAGACCAATGGCGATTCCGGCAAACTTTCCGTTGGCCCACTTGTCTGTTGCTCCCATGATAATGATCAGGAAGAATGCGGTTAACAAAAATTCAGCTAAAAATGCAGCTCCCATAGAGTAGCTCCTGTTATGATAGCCTGGCATATCATAGAAGTTGGTCGCAAAGGCACCTGGCCCTTCAGTCGTAAATGCGCCTGCACCGTTCAGGATAATGTAAAGACAGCCTGCAGCAGCAATTGCGCCAAGACACTGAGCTGCAACATAAGAAATCACATCCTTTGCCTGAAATCTTCCACCGGCTAAAAGCCCGAAAGTAACCGCAGGATTAAAATGTCCACCTGAAATATGCCCCACAGCATAAGCCATGGTAAGAACGGTAAGACCAAAGGCCAAAGCGACCCCTAAAAGTCCGATACCGATGTCGGGAACTCCGGCAGCGAAAACTGCGCTTCCACAGCCACCGAAAACAAGCCAAAATGTGCCGAAAAATTCAGCAAATAGTTTTTTTATCATAATGTTTATTTTATATTGAAATCAAATTTATAGTTTAAATTTTATATTTTCAAATTAATTTTTAAAAAATATAAAATTTAAAAGGCAAAGGCGTATGAAATTGATAATGGTATCATGTATTTTTTGAAGATTGTGTTTTGGTGAAAGATGAGTCATAGTTGAATTGTATCACATAAATGTTTATTTTTCGTTTTTAAAATAAAAACATTGAAAATGAAAAAGTTTCTAGGTGTGATTTTTGGATGTCTCCTTGGTCAACTTCACTATGCTCAGGCTTCAAAAAGAACAGGTTTTTGCTATGATCTTACGGAGGTTTTGAAAGTAGAACCTACTCCTCTGTATAAACCTCATTTAGATGCTTCAAAAAGTTTCGGAGTTAAACTGTTAAAAGACACCAAGGCTGTTCAGAAATATATCAACAGTGGGAAATTTCATAAAATAAAGAAATCAGGAAAGGGATTTCGTGTTCAGAAATTAGACTACAGTCGACCCTATATGGTTTCTAAAGCTAAAGCAACTCTTGAAAAAATGGCAGCGCGATTTAGTAAAGAGACCAAGGGGCATACATTCACTGTTTCATCTATGACAAGAACGCTTGAAGATCAATGCAGGTTGCGTAAAGTGAATTCCAATGCTTCTTTAGGGATCAGTTCCCATAATTACGGAAACTCTTTTGATATCTCTTATATACGCTTTAATGATGTTCTGAAGTATAATCCTAAAATGGAAGTGGCATTGGAAAAGGTTTTAAAGTATTATGCGAATGCAGGCCGGATTTATTACATTAAAGAAAAACAGCAAAGCTGCTATCATATTACAGTAAGAAACTATTGATGATATAGCTGATAACATAGATCAGCGCTATATGAGACAATGCTCGTTTTCTTGTTGATGAGAAACTCAACATCCTTTTTTTTATGTTTAAAATACATGAATGCGTCTTCCACAGGCAATGGACTTGTGTAGGTAGTTTGGTTTGTATAAATTTAGGCAACTAAAAACCATGTATTTATGAACACATTAGACAAGAAAGGATATGACACTGCAGTAGACGCTTGGAAAAAATGTCTGGCAGACTATCCGAGAATGAAGACCCTGATTCCACCCAATTACGTTTTTACACTTTCTCCCGAACAGATTAAATGGGCTAAAACAGTCACTGATGGTAAAGTCAAGAATTTTCGGGTAGATATGGGGATTTTAGACCAAAAACAGGTAATTATTATTCTTGTCCGGATTGATGAAAAAGGACAGAATATAGTAGTAGACGGTTTCCCGTATAGTCTGCTGGGAGAAATGGAGAAGGATCTTCCTCTTTATGAAAAACAAAGCTATACACTCGTTAAAACAGCACTTCTTTCTAAAGATTTAAGGAGTGTAGACGATAACTCCAATACGACATTTCCAATAGCAGATCATCCTATTATGAAGCAGGATAAAGCTATTGAAGCTATTGAACAATGGAGAAATGAAGGGCAAAATTGGTTGTATATGGAATGTAGTGCGCCTTATAACGGAACCAGGATTTTTAGCAGTTTTTATGTTCCTATTTTAGACTTAACACTTCCTGAAGGGTTAAATTGGATTACCTGTACCTTCGCATTAAGATATTCCAGCATTTACCAGAGAATGCTTGTAAGTCTGGTTTTCATTTCTTTTTATAAAAATCTTGGAAATGATGTCTCCAGTCCGGCATATATATCAAATACGTATGACTGGTCACAGCCGTGTCCACCTATTTGCCAAATATAAACCCAGTAAAGACCCATTAAATGGAGGATGCTTTCAAAGTAATACTTTATTTTAATAATGGCTTTCTTTTAATTTGTGCTTTAATTGGACTCTTAAAATATAAACTGTTAAGAAGCACGGAAAAGTGGTATTTGTATTATATTATTTTTCTTTTTTTAATAGAAGCCGCTGTTAAAATTTCAATTTATCTTTTGCAATTGGGTAATGTAGATTTTTTATATCCTATCTATGTTTCTGGAGAGCTTTTTATGCTGGCAAGCCTGTTTATACGCAAATCGGCCTTGTCCTATTACTGGTATATTCCTGTTGCAGTTTTAATTGG